>DATCZY010000385.1:0-10683 GCA_036525655.1 Lysobacterales bacterium
TGCTGCTTTGGGTTAATGACGGTCTTATGGCGATCTTTTTCCTGCTGGTCGGTCTCGAACTCAAGCGTGAGGTTGCCGATGGCCAGCTTTCGAGGCCGGAGCAGATCGCACTGCCCGCGCTGGCCGCCATCGGCGGTCTCATCGTACCGGCGGTGATCTACTGGCTGATCAACCGCGGCAACCCTCAAGGCCTTGATGGCTGGGCGATACCGACCGCTACCGACATCGCCTTTGCGTTGGCGATACTGAGCCTGCTGGGTAACCGGGTGCCCGCCAGCCTGAAAATATTCCTGACCACCATTGCCATTTTTGATGACCTTGCCGCCATCGTCATCATCGCTGTATTCTATTCTGGTGACCTGAGCTCGGCTTCGCTAGCTGCAGCAGGGGCCGGTATAGTGATGCTCTTCGCACTCAACCGGATGGGTGTAAAGAGCCTCGCAGCCTACCTCATCATCGGCATTTTTATCTGGTTGTTCGTGCTCAAATCCGGTGTTCATGCGACCCTCGCCGGTATCGCGGTGGCAGCATTCATACCGCTCAAAGACGCTGATGACCAGTCACCATTACGCCATCTCGAGCATATCCTCCACCCCTGGGTTGCCTACTGCGTGCTACCCCTTTTCGCGTTTGCCAACGCCGGTCTGGCGCTGGCTGGCGTGGGGGTTGGCGATGTCACCGGAACCATATCCACCGGTATCGTGCTGGGTCTGTTCCTTGGCAAGCAGCTGGGGGTCTTCGGCATGACAGCCCTGGTGGTGGGATTGGGTATTGCCAAAAAACCGGAAGGATCTACATGGGCCACCTTGTACGGCGTCGCCCTGCTGTGCGGTGTGGGTTTCACCATGAGCCTTTTTATCGGTAGCCTGGCATTCGAACACGGCGGTTTTTCAAATGTTGCCGCGCTCAAAATTGGTGTTATCTGCGGCTCGATAGCTTCCGCTTTTTGTGGCTGGCTGGTATTGCACCTGAGCCTTCCTAAAGCTGGGTAAAGAACCTGAGCGGCGCCGTTGCAAGCACGAGCAAAGCGGCCGGATCAAAGTCTCGCGGCGAGCTCGCTGCCTTCACGAATGGCGTACTTGGCGTCCAGCTCTGCCGCTTTTTTAGCGCCGCCAATGATATGCAGCGATAAGCCTCTGCCTTCCAACGTACCCGCCAGGTCGAGGTTGCTGACCTGGCCTGCGCAGATCACCACATGGTCGACTTTCAACAACTGCTTTTCACCATTGATGCTGATATGCAAACCCTCTTCATCAATAAGTTCATAACTCACGCCTCCCAACATGTGGACACCACGATGCCGCAGGCTTAGCCGGTGTATCCAACCGGTTGTTTTACCGAGAGATTTTCCAGGTTTACCGGGGCTGCGCTGCAACAGCCAGATTTCACGTGCTGATTTGGGGGCCTGGGCCTTCACCCCTTCGACACCGCCCCGGGCCTTTAACGTGCGGTCGATTCCCCATTCATTGACAAAGGCTTCGAGCGGATCTGGCGATACTTCCTGGCCGTTATCGTGGGTATGGCTGAGGAACTCCGCCACATCAAAACCAATACCACCGGCGCCGATAATGGCTACGCTGCGGCCGATCTCTACCTGTCTGGTCAACACATCGATATAGGAAACCACCCTGGGGTGGTCGATACCCGGCAGATCAATCTTCCTCGGATGAACACCGGTCGCCAGAATGACTTCGTCGTAGCCTGCAAGGTCCTCTGCCGAAATGCAGGTATTCAACTGTACATCGACCTCAGTGCGATCCAGTTCGCCGCGGAAATAGTCCAGGCTCGCGCTGAACTCCTCCTTTCCGGGAATTTTCTTTGCCATGTTGAATTGCCCGCCGATCTCGTCCGCCTGGTCAAACAAGCTGACCCGGTGACCACGCCGGGCGGCGACGGTTGCAAAGGCAAGACCCGCCGGACCCGCCCCCACCACTGCGATGGCCTTTGCCTCTTCAACCGGCGGGTAATTCAGTTCTGTCTCACGGCAGGCGCGCGGGTTGACCAGGCAGGAACAGGGTTTGCCGGTAAAGGTGTGATCCAGGCAAGCCTGGTTACAGGCGATACAGATATTGATTTCTTCCGGTCGGCCCTGGCGGACTTTCTTGACGAACTCCGCATCCGCCAGCAGCGGCCTTGCCATCGAAACCATGTCCGCATCGCCCCGCGCGAGAATATCTTCGGCCACCTGCGGTGTATTGATACGGTTGGTGGTGATGACCGGTATGTTCACTTCCGGACGCATGCGCGCCGTCACCCAGCTGAAAGCCCCGCGCGGAACCATGGTTGCGATGGTCGGGATACGCGCTTCGTGCCAGCCGATGCCGGTGTTGAGTAACGTGGCGCCACAGGCTTCGGCCATTTTGGCCTGCTCCACGACCTCATCCCAACTATTACCGTCGGGTAAAAGGTCCAGCATTGAAAGACGATAGATGATGATGAAATCCTTGCCAGCCACTTCCCGGCACCGGCTCAGAATCTCCTGCGCAATCCGGTACCGGTTATGCGTGCTGCCACCCCACTGGTCGGTCCGTTTGTTAACGTGGCTGGTGGTGAATTCGTTGATAAAATAGCCTTCCGACCCCATGATTTCGACACCGTCGTAGCCCGCCTCGCGCGCCAGCCTGGTTGCCCGGACAAATTTTTGAATCTGTTGCTCAACCCCACGGCTTGACAGCGCCTTGGGTTTGAACGGCGTAATCGGTGACTGGATCGGGCTGGGGGCAACGCTCAGCGGGTGATAGCTGTAACGTCCGCCATGCAGGATTTGCATGCAAATTTTTCCACCCGCAGCATGCACCTCCGAGGTCACCAACTTGTGCCTGGGCACCTGTAATCGATTGAACAGACCGGATGGAAACGGCGTTAACGAACCACGGACGCTGGGGGCGATACCACCGGTAACCATTAGCCCCACCTCACCCGCCGCGCGTTCGGCAAAATACGCAGCCAGTTTCGGAAAATCCTTTTTGTGATCTTCGAGCCCGGTGTGCATGGAGCCCATCAGTACGCGGTTCCTCAGCGTGGTAAAACCCAGCTCCAGGGGCGCCAGCAAATAAGGAAAACGGGTTTTAGAGGACATTGGATTACTCCGTAAAAAATTGGCCCAATACTTTGTGAACATCGGTCATGGCAAGCGCAAGCGTGGCTTCAATGGCCGCCATTGTCACCGGCTGCGGCTCGAGGCCGGCGGCCCAGTTCGCAGTGACACACAAACTGGCGTAGTCCAGCCCGGCCTCCCGCGCCAGCGCCGCTTCGGGCATGGAGGTCATACCTACAAGATCGCAGCCATCCCGCCCGAAGCGCCTGATCTCTGCAGCGGTCTCAAGCCGCGGACCCTGGCTCACGCCGACACATCCACCGTCCACCACGTTGATTTCCGCCATTGCTGCCGCCTTGAGCAAGCCTGAACGCAAATGACCCTCAAACGGACTGGCAAATTCTATGTGCATTAACTCATCACCCGCGGCCATGCTGAAAGTGTGCGCCCTGCCCCAGGTGTAATCAATTAGTTGGTCCGGCAGACACAAACTCCCCGGCGGATACGGGTCTGAAATGCCACCCACGGCGTTGACGGCGATGATGCCTTCGACCTCCAACTGCCTGAAGGCATCGATGTTGGCGCGGTAATTGACCGCATGCGGCGGTAACTGGTGGCGTTCGCCATGCCGCGGCAAAAAGAATACCTTTGATTTTCCTATGCGATATTCAGCCAAGGCGGCCGAGGGCTGACCGAAGATGGTACCGATATCATGCGATCTCGCTGGCGGGCCAAAATGGTCAAGACCCGTGCCACCGATCAGGCCAATGCGTCGCATCAGTCTTCCCCGAGCACCAGTATTTCGTCCAGGTGCCGCCATTCCTCATAGGCATCCATACCACAGCCAAACACGTACACGTCCGGCACATCGAGACCAATAAAATCAACGTAATCCCGTGGCAGGCCACGGTCATGATCCTTGCGCACAAGCGAGGCCATTTTGACCGAACGAGCCTTGCGCTTCTCCACCGAACCCCTGATCGCCGCCAAGGTATTGCCTTCATCAAATATGTCGTCCACGATCAGCACGTGCCTGTCTTCGAGATTCAGCCGGGGCGGCACCCGGTATTCCAGTTCTGCGCCGTACAACCCCCCGCGATAGCGGGTCGCGTGCACGAAATCCATCTGTATCGGCATTTTAAGCTTGGTGACCAACCAGGCTGCAGGGATGATTGCACCGGTTAACACAGAGATCATGACCAACGGTTCGTCACCGTAATACTCGTTGATTTCATCGGCCATCTTCTGCACTGCGGCACTGACCTCTTCACGGTTGAAAAGAACCGTTGATCTTTTCAGCAGGTCACGCGGATCCGGGGTGTTGCTCATACCCATTTTGATTGCTCCAATTCCAGTTGTGTAATCGTTTTTTTCCATTGCCGCCATTCACTGACCCGCTCAACTTCTTCGCGCGTCGCCCCCAAACGGCCCTTCAGCCTTTTAAGTGCCGGGTCTGCATCGGCCAATGCCAGTTTATCGCTTGCCATCAATTGCCGCACGTCTTCCGGGTCGCATATCAGGACGGCATCACAGCCTGCGGACAGCGAATCGCGTATCCGCTCGACCAGGCCACCGGCGACCTTTGCAGCATACATACCCAGGTCATCGGAAAAGATCGTGCCGCGGTAAGCCAGTTGCCCGCGTAGAATGGTTTGTATCCAGAAAGGTGAATAACCCGCGGGTCGTTTATCCACGGCAGGATATAACACGTGCGCCATCATCATCGCGTCGAGTTTGCCACTCAATGCTGCGAACGGTTTCAAATCCGCAGCCTCGATCATCTCAAACGGGCGCGGGTCTATCACGTCGTCGGTGTGTGAGTCTGCCTCTACCGATCCGTGGCCGGGGAAGTGTTTACCGGTTGCGGCCATACCGGCATCGTGCATACCGCCAATGTAGGCATCGGAAAGTTCGACAATCACCTCGGGATCCGCTGCAAACGCCCGGTTGCCAATGACCACGCTGCGATCACCAAGATCCAGCACCGGCGCAAAGCTGAGGTCGACACCGCAGAGCAGTAACTCCGTGGCCATGACCCGTCCGTGCCGGTAGGCAAAGTCCAGTGCGTTTGCTGCGGATTCGGTGTACATCTTGCCGAGAACGGCCAATGGCGGCAAACGGGTAAAGCCTTCCCTGAACCGCTGTACGCGCCCGCCCTCATGGTCAACGCAGATCAACAGGTCGCGACCGGCAAGCTGTGAAATGGAAGCCGTGAGTTCCGTTAGCTGCGCCAGGTCACGGTAGTTGCGCGTAAACAACACGACACCACCCACCGCCGGATGACGCAACCAGTTGACCTCTTCGTGGCTGACTTCGGGGCCGGCAATACCAATCAAAAGAGGCCCCAGTGGCCCCTGGGCGCCTTTTGGCGGAACAGCCTGGTTCATGCCTTGACTCCATTGGCCTTGCGCTCAAACAGCGCAATAGCCTCGCTGTGGTGGGTGTGCGGGAACATGTTCATAACGCCTGCGCCGAGGAGGCTGAAACCATGCTGATTGACGAGGATTCCCGCATCCCTCGCCAGCGTTTCCGGATTGCAGGAAATATACAGCACCCGGTTCACATTGCCGCCTGCGATCCAGGGCAGCAACTCCTGCGCGCCCGAGCGTGGCGGGTCCAACAGAATCTTATTGTAGTTCGCCGCCGGCCAGGGTGGCGCATCACCGGGCTGATACAGGTCGGCAATGTGAAATTCAGTGTTAATCAAAGCATTGAGCTCCGCGTTGGCCCGGGCGCGTTCGACCATCTCGGCCGAGCCTTCCAGACCCGTCACGTGCCCGGCGCGCAGCGCCAGCGGCAGGGTGAAATTGCCAAGCCCGCAAAACAGGTCGAGGATATTGTCCCCGGCCTGGGGGTCCAGCAACTCCAGTGCGCGGTTGACCATCTGCTGATTAAGCGCGCCGTTGACCTGGACAAAGTCCAGTGGCCCAAAGCGGAAGCGCAGAGCCAGCGAATCCAGGGCGTACTCCAGCTGGAAACCGACAGGTTCGAGCAGTTCCACGCTATCGGGTCCTGCAGGTTGCAGGAATATTCCAAGGTCGGTTGCGCGCGCGAATGCCCGCAATCTCTCGATATCATCGGCGGACAATGCCTCGAGATGACGGATGATCAACGCGCAATACTCGTCACCACAGGCCACCTCTATCTGCGGGATGCTTGAATGCGCGTCCATCGTCCCGATCAACCGGGAAAGTTTTGGCAGCGCATCGGCGATCACCGGATGCAGGATATGGCATTCGTGCATATCCGCCACGTAGCGCGCATTGCGCTCGCGAAAGCCGATCAGGACCCGTTCCTTGGCGGGCACATCCCGTACCGACAGCCTCGCCTTGCGGCGGTAGTTCCAGTGCGGGGCATCCAGCGGTGCGTAAACCGTGGCCGGCTCGACCTGGCCATTGACACGCAGAAACTGGAGCAAGGCGTCCTGTTTGCGGGCCAACTGGGCATCCATCGACATGTGTTGCAGACTGCAGGCGCCACAATATCCAAACGAAGGGCAACGCGCCTGCACCCGATCGACGGATGCGCTCAGCACCTCCAGGGTCTCCGCCCTGCCCCGGTTGCTACGGCCGAACAGGTTGCGCGCGATGATTTTCTCACCCGGCAAGGCATCGAACACGCGCAGCTTTTTATCCTCACAAACCGCCATGCCCAGCCCCTTCGTATCCAACGAGTGGATTTCCAGCTCAAATGGTTTATCGGATGGTTGCTTACGACTACGCCCCATTTATTGAAATCCCGCTATGCATTGTCATTTGTAATATGCTTTGTGTTTTTGTTTATAGGTGTTTTTATTTCATCAGCGCCAGCATGTCGGCGACTGCTTTGTGCAGGCCGTCGAACAGCGCCTGGGCGACGATAGAATGACCGATGTTGAGCTCTACCAACTGTGGAATACCTACGATCGGTTTTACATTCTGGTAGTGTAATCCGTGCCCGGCGTTGATCTGCAAACCAAGCGAATCACCGTACCGGGCGGCACTGACAATGCGCTGGTATTCCGTCTCAACCGCCGGCCCGCTGGCGTCCGCATAACTACCCGTGTGTAACTCCACGACCGGCGCGCCACAGGCCAGCGCGGCATCGAGTTGCGTGCTATCGGGATCGATAAACAACGACACCCGGATTCCCGCTTCAGCCAGCCGTTTACAGGCGTATTTGACGTTGTCAAAATGCGCCAGCACATCCAGTCCACCTTCGGTCGTCAATTCCTGGCGCTTTTCCGGCACCAGGCACACATCGGCTGGGCGGTTCAACTCCGCTATCGCCAGCATTTCATCGGTCACAGCCATTTCAAGATTGACGCGTGTGCGGACCTGTTTGCACAAGGCCACCACCTCTTCATCCTGGATATGCCGCCGGTCTTCCCTTAGATGTACGGTAATCGCGTCGGCACCGGCGTCTTCGGCAACCCGCGCGGCTTTCAGCACGCTGGGATAACTTGAACCGCGCGCCTGTCGAATGGTCGCAACATGATCGATATTGACACCCAACAATAATCTTCCGGATCGCATAACGGTATACCTCTCAAAACGCCGACAGAATCAGGCGGAAAACAGGGACAAGCTCGCCAGCGGCTTATCACCCAGATGATAGCCGATTACGCTGCGCATCAGCATACGTAATTCCGGCAAATTTTCAGAGTGCAAACTTTCGGAGTGCAGGGCCAACAGTGCAGCACCGGAAACCCGGCCTTTTCCTGACCCGGAACCCAGTTGGGGACCACGCTGCGGGTGATAGTCATACCAGAGTTGTGGTTGTATTTCGGCTCCACTTTCGTATTCCCGGTCCAGCAACATTGCATAACCAATGGCCTCAAGCAGGTGTTTTTCAAATAACCGTAAAAGCGGTTGCGGCGAGGTCTCGGATGCCAGCTCTGAAAGCGCGTGACGGTAACGCTCAAATACCTCGGCATGCGGGTCACCCCGGTGCAACAGACGCATCAGTAATTCATTCAGATACAAGCCGCAGTACAAGGCCTGGCCCTGCAAGGCCGGTGGCGAAGCCACCTGGTCAACCGCCGTCAATGTACCCAGGTCGCTTTTCTGGTTCCAATCGAGTAACAGGGGCCGGAATGGCTGCAACACGTTCCGCCAGCGTGAGCGCGACGACTTGGCACCGCGGGCAACCACGGCAATGCGGCCATGCTCGCGCGTGAAGGCTTCCACAATCAGGCTGGTTTCGCGAAAAGGGCGGCTGTGAAGTACATAAGCCGGTTCCAGTTGTATTCGACTCATCAATATCGCCCTGCACTGCAGTCACGGCTTGCCAATGAAAGCGCCGTTATCAGGCCCTAGTCGGTGTATCCGAACCGTTCAATCAGTTTGTCGCTGTCCGACCAGTCCTTGCTGACTTTGACCCATAAACGCAGGAAAACCTTTTCGCCGAACAGTTCCTCCAAAACGACACGTGCGCCGCTGCCAACCTGTTTGAGGACCGCACCGCCTTTTCCGATCGTGATCTGCTTCTGGGATTCGCGCTCGACCCAGATTATGGCGCCGATGGTGAGCATGTTCCCCGTGCGTTTAAATTCCTCGATCTGCACGGTCAGCGCATAGGGCAATTCCTGGTGCAAACGCAAGGTGAGTTGTTCGCGGATCATTTCAGCCGCCAGGAAGCGTTCACTGCGATCGGTGAACTGGTCTTCGTCATAGAAAGGCCTGGAAAATGGCAGCCTGCTCAGAACCTGCTTTTCCAGTTCGGCAACACCGCTGCCGTTTTTCGCCGAAATCATCATGATGCCGACGTAATCCTCATTGCGGAAATTCTTGTCAATAAATGTCAGCAGCGACTGCTTGTCGGGAACCAGGTCAACCTTGTTCAGCACCAGCAGCACGGGCACATCCACGGAACGCAGGGCCTTGGCCACAAACTCATCCTGCCTGCTCCAGTTACCGGCTTCAACCAGGAACAGCACCAGGTCAACATCGCGGAACGATGCCTGAGCAACACGGTTCATGTAACGGTTTAAAGCGCGCTTGGCGGTATGGTGAATACCCGGTGTATCGACATAGACGACCTGCCCCTGTTTCGTCGTCTTGATACCCGCCAGCTTTTGCCGGGTCGTCTGCGGTTTGGCGGTCACGATACTGACCTTCTGACCCAGTATCTGGTTTAGCAGGGTGGATTTACCGACATTGGGCCTGCCGATGATCGACACGTAGCCAAATCTGAAATCCTTGTCGAAGTCGTTGTTATCTGTCATTGACCAGCACTCGTTTTTTGGGGATTTTGGCAATGAACTCAAGCGCCGCGAGCGCGGCAACCTGTTCCGCTTTGCGCCTGCTGCTGCTCTTTCCGGTGACGTTGAAACCCGCTGCCGGACTGACACACTGCACCAGGAATTTTTTCTTGTGGGGAGGACCCTCGTCGCTGAGCAGTGTGTATTCCGGCAACGCATACCCGTGGCCCTGCAGCCACTCCTGCAAACGGGTCTTTGGATCCCTTAGCTCATCCGCATCGGGAAGCCGTGCAATAAAAGGGTCACACACGTGGCGTATGACATTCGCGCATGGCTCGAAACCGCCGTCGAGATAGATGGCGCCGAATACAGCCTCCAGCGCATTAGCGAGTATTGAATCCCGTTTAAACCCGCCGGATTTCAACTCACCCTCACCCAGCTTGATATGGTCGCCCAGTTTCAGACCGGCTGCCAGTTCCGCCAGTGTGTCGCCACGCACCACACGCGCCCTCAAGCGCGTGAGGTCGCCTTCATTACTTTCGGGTTTCAGATCGAACAGACGGGCGGACACGACGAAGTTTAAAACACTGTCACCAAGAAACTCGAGCCGTTCGTTATTGAGCCGCCCGATGCTGCGGTGTGACAGAGCCAACACCAGTAATTCGGGGTCGTTGAATCTATATGGTATACCGGGAATTTCCCTCATTTCACAAGCATTCGGACGGAAACCGTATCGCCAGGCCGGATCAGTTGGCCAAACGTACCGTTCTGTCAAACTTGGCAACCACGTCGAGATTCCCGATGACGGGCTTACGTACTTCATAAGCGATGCGCAGGTTGAGACCGTTGTTACGCACCAGCTTGATATGCTGTTCCTTGACGTTGTCGGCCGAATAACTGACGTACAAACGGTTCAATACCTTGACCTTGACGTCATAGGGTGAAAGATTTGCACTGCCCCTCTCAGACGCCACGCCGTTCATGGCGCTGACGACCGAATAGTACTCCATGTAAATCGGCCCGATCTTCATGCCAATATAGGACAAAAAGATCACGAAACTGAGCACAAAGATAAACCCTATCAGGGTCATACCGCCTTGTTTATATATTTTCATAGTCCGCATCCTGTCAGCCATGTTGATATTTTCACTATATCGCGTCTTGCACCTGTCGTACCAGCAGGACTAGTGTATGCCATTTCCGATCCGTGAGAAATCCGCACAGCCTTTTTCAAAATCAAAATTAAGCCAGATGCCAATTGCGCGGCCCAGAACATTCTCTTCCGGTACGAAGCCCCATTCACGACTATCGTTGCTGCGATCCCGGTTATCACCCATCATGAAATAGTGGCCTTCAGGTACAAGCCACTGCCCGTTCCGGCTTCCGCTGCGGTCATGCAACAGTATATTGTGATTCGCATTACCCAACTGCTCCCAGTAAAGCGATGCATCGACCGCCGGTGTGG
>DATCZY010000386.1:0-2659 GCA_036525655.1 Lysobacterales bacterium
TGAGACCGCCGATGGCGGCCAGCGCGGGCAGTGCGATCTGCTCCGGCCTCGAAAGCTGGCCATCGGCAACCTCACGCTTGAGTTCGAGACCGACCAGCAGGAAAAAGATCGCCATAAGACCGTCATTAACCCAAAGCAGCAGTGGCTTGCTTACACCGAAATCCTCCACCATGACGGTCAGTTTCAGATTCAACAACTGAGTGTAGAAATGGTCCAGCGGCGAGTTGGCCAGCACCAGAGCGAAGACCGCAGCGGCTACGAGTATTAAACCGCCGGCGGATTCCAGACGCAAAAATTCACGCCAGGCTTCAGAAACTTTGTATGCAGAATTTTTAATCATTGGTTTTAATTACCATTATTTATCTGAACTTAGTGATTGAAGAATAGATAAACACGAAATATAATTCATGTAATACTCGCTGCCTGGTGATGATTGTATGAGCAACTGGACACTATTTAGCAATCACGGCCATGTTCTGATTTACCTCGCCCGCGATCCGGAAGCCCGACTGCGCGATGTTGCAGCCGATGTTGGAATCACCGAACGGGCCGTACAAAAAATTGTACGCGATTTACAGGACGGAGACATGATAAGTGTTACAAAATCCGGCCGAAGAAACTGTTATCGCATCCATAAAAAGCAACCTTTGCGTCACAAGCTCGAGGCGGGTTGCAACCTTCAGGACCTGATCAGCATGGTCAACCGGGGTAGCGGCATAGAACGCCCCGATCAGGCGGTGGCGCATAAAGCCGAACAAGGCGTAAAACCCGGACCCGAGCCGGGCGGCAGCAAGCATGGGCCTCAACCGGGTCCCGAATCAAAACCAATAAGCAGCAAGCCACAACCCGTCAAACCAAAGCCCGTCAAGACAGCGGTGAAAAAGGACGCTGAACCAGCGGAGACCAAACCCTCCAATGGTCTTGAAAAACAACAGGGATCATTGTTTTAAATCTTTGGCGGATCAACACAGGGACATAGTTGATAATGAAAAAAAAATGGATGATCTACGGTGCGAACGGTTACACCGGCCGTTTGATTGCCAAACAGGCCAGGGAACGCGGTTTAAAGCCGGTCCTGGCCGGACGTAACAAGGCGGGAATCGCTGCGATTGCTGCGGAAACCGGCTTTGATAGCGTTGTTTTTGACCTCGAAGACACCGCCGCGCTCAACCGGGCATTGCAGGGTATTTCGATGGTACTGCATTGTGCCGGCCCATTTTCGGCGACCAGTCAGCCGATGATTGAGGCCTGTCTGAAGAACGGTTGTCATTACCTCGACATTACCGGTGAAATCAGTGTTTTTACCAATGCGCACAAGCGATCGGACGAGGCCGCGCATGCCGATATTGTGCTGATGCCGGGTGTAGGATTTGACGTGGTGCCCACCGACTGCCTCGCGGCGAAGTTGGTAAAAGCCCTGCCGGCGGCGACATCCCTGGTGCTGGCATTTGAAGCCGGTGGCGATATGAGCCCCGGAACCGCGAAAACCAGCGTGGAAGGACTGGCAGGCGGTGGTTGTGTGCGCAAGCATGGCAAGCTGGAATGGGTTCCTTTGGCGTGGAAGACACGCGAAATCCCTTTCAAGCACGGTAAGCGCCTGGCCGTGACCATTCCATGGGGCGATGTTTTCACGGCGTACATCAGCACTGGTATACCCGATATCGAGGTTTATATGGCGGCGCCGCCGTCATCCATCATGCAAATGAAACGCCTGCGTATGCTCAAACCGCTGCTGACGATGCACTGGGTGCAGAACCTGATGAAAAAGCGCATCGAAAAATCCGTCACCGGTCCGGAAGTCCATGAACGGCAAAACTCACAAATGCAAATTTGGGGCGAGGCCGGTACCGCGAATGGCCGCAGTGTTTCGGCATGGATGACGACACCCAACGGCTATGATATTACCGTCACGGCCAGCCTGGGTATCGTAGAGTATTTGCTGGAACACGATGTGGAAGGCGGGTTTTATACACCTTCGCTGTTGATGGGCGCTGATTATGCAGCAAGCCTGCCGGGTGTGACGATGCAATTCAATTCTTGAGAATTGAAACCTGCCCCCGGCAAACATCACGTAAGCTGGTCACGAGTTTGCCGTATTGAGCTTCACGGCAGCGGATTCTCATGATCAGACCCTCGTCGTCATAGGTCTCTTCGAGTTTTTCAGTGGAGAATTGATCGAGCACGCCGTGCAGGCTGGCCGCCCATTCAAAGCCGGTTCTGATGATGTACTCTGACATCGGAAACAATTCGATGACATCGGCCCTGTCCAGGCATTTGGCGACGGTTCCGGAATAGGCCCGGACCAGGCCGCCAACGCCGAGTTTGATGCCTCCAAAATAACGCGTCACCACGACCATGACATTTTCCAGGCCCCGGCGTTCGATGACATTCAGCATCGGCCGGCCCGCCGTACCCGAAGGTTCACCGTCATCGCTGGAGCGGACCTGGAAGTTGATCCGCCACGCCCAGCAGTTGTGTGTCGCCTGCGGATCGATCACGGATTCGTAGAAATCCAGCGATTCGGCCTGCGAGGTGACACAGGCTGCATGGCCGACAAAACGGCTTTTCTTGATGGTCTCCTCGAACGAGCCCGGGCCCTTGATCGTCAGCATCAGTTTTTCAGTTCATCGGGCACGGGATAGTCGGGGTGGCTTTCAAT
>DATCZY010000387.1:0-4187 GCA_036525655.1 Lysobacterales bacterium
AACAATTCCGGTATTTGGCGGCACCACGTTAAAATTGCTGAATGCGCTTTTTCCCCACTTCAGGAAGCTGTATCGCTCCTGATTCCGGCCAAATTCAATCTCGTTATTGACGGTCAGTGCATCGGGGCTGCCGTAGCGGTCCACCTGGACCGAGTGGTCAATGACCAGTTCGGCAGGGGATAGCGGGTTGATCTTTTCCGGATTTCCTCCCAGGCGTTTCATGGCGTCGCGCATGGCCGCCAAGTCAACAACGGCGGGACCACCGGTGAAATCCTGCAAAACCACTCGCGAAGGAGTAAACGCGATTTCTGTTTCAGGTTTGGCCTGCGGATCCCAGTTGGCTATCGCCTTGATGTCTGCGTGGGTGATATCCACGCCGTCTTCGTGACGAAGCAGGTTTTCCAGAAGGATTTTGAGAGAAAAAGGCAGTCGGGAAATATCAATTTTTTCACTTAACAGAGGCAGACTGTAATAGGTATAGTTCTTGTTGTTTACCGAGAGTGTATTGCGGACGGAAAATGAGTCTTGCATGCTGGCCTCCATTTAATGCATGAGTTTGCGCGTAGCCGGTTATTATCGCCCATGGGACCCCTATTTCCCAAATAGAATTATCCGGGTAATAGTGATTGTGCCTGCTCGATCATTTTTTTGCGCCCGAACATCAGGTTGAAGCGTCCACCGCCCAACTGTCTCCACAGCACCGCGGAGCGTAAACCGGCAAAAAGCATCGTGCGTATCCAGTTGACCGTACGTTCCACCTGCAGATGTTGTGGCCGCCCATTGACCACGATACGCGGCGAAAGCGTACTGATAGTCCGGGTGTACAGCTCAGCAATTTTTTTGGCCTGCAGATCCTTTATTTCATGAATCTCGGTGCCTTCGTCGATTTTAGCGATGGGTAACAGTTCTGCACCGATGTGTGCCTGCATGTCCGGCTTTTTTCGAAAATTGTTTTCAAGCTGCATCAGGGAGACCGCGTACGACAGGCTTTCCATGTAGCGGCGGTCGCCCTGGAGCACCGAAATCAGTGTTTCAGTACCGAGGCGCAAGCGGTTGGTGCCGCCAAAAATATCATCGACGCTATCCGCTTCGATAGCCAGCAAGCTGTCGAGACAGGTATCAGCCGAATAACCCGACCAGGTGCCGTGATTGGCGGCCTGCCTGACGAGTTCGGTGGCCTGGAATATGCCGGACAATGCCATGATACGTTCGTTCATTTGGATACCATTTTGGTCTTTGTTGTCATTGGAGGGGTGTTCATGGTGTCTATGATACCGCCGCCAAGGCAAATCTCACCGTCATAAAGGACGACGGACTGGCCCGGCGTGACGGCACGCTGGGGTTGATCGAATTTCAGACACATACGGTTTTCATCGATTTGTTCAATGCTAACGGACTGGTCCTGCTGGCGATACCTGACTTTAGCGGTCAGCACACTGCCGGCCGCGGGCGCAACGCCGGATACCCAGGCCAGTTGGGTGGCCTCGAGACGGGTGCAAAGCATCCACGGGTGCTCATGACCCTGGCCGACATACAGGATGTTGTTGTCCAGGTCTTTGTGCAGCACGTACCAGGGCGCCTCCGGGTGACCTTTAACGCCGCCGATTCCCAGGCCCTGGCGCTGACCGAGGGTATGAAACATCAATCCCTGGTGTTCGCCGATAACCCGTTCATCCGTGGTGCGGATCTCGCCGGGCTGTGCGGGCAGGTACTCACCGAGGAATGCGGCAAAGTTGCGCTCGCCGATAAAACAGATACCGGTACTGTCCTTTTTATCAAAAACGTTCAGCCCGGCTTCCTCTGCGAGTTCGCGCACCCTCGGCTTTTGCAGTTCACCGACGGGAAAAAGAGTTTTTGCCAACTGTTGATGACCAACTGCATACAGGAAGTAGCTCTGGTCCTTGTTGTGGTCAACGCCGCGTAATAAACGGTGTTTACCATCGCTGTAATCCGTGCGGACATAGTGTCCGGTGGCAATTTTGTCCGCGCCAAGCTCTTCGGCGTGCTCCAGGAAGGTCTTGAACATGATTTCACGGTTACACAGGATATCCGGGTTGGGTGTGCGGCCGGCCCGGTATTCGCTGAGAAATTCCTCGAACACATTTTCCCAGTATTCGCTGGCAAAGTTGCGCGTGTGCAGGAATACGCCCATTGATTCTGCAACCGCCCTGGCGTCTGCTGCGTCGGCTGCTGCGGTGCACTCACCGAAACGATCATCTTCTTCCCAGTTTTTCATGAACATACCGACAATATCCAGTCCCTGCCGCTGCAACAACAGCGCCGAGACCGAAGAATCGACCCCGCCGGACATGGCCACCATAATTTTGCCGGTTGTTTTATTCATGTCAGTTAGATGGGGACAAAATAGGAAACGTCAATTGCAAAATATACTGTTCAAAATTTACCAAAAGATGTACTACAATTATCCCATGAGCAACGAATTTGAATCGAAACATGACCGCGGCATTGCGGTGGAGGAAGCCCGACCGGAGGTTAAACCACCGCCAATGTACAAGGTTGTGCTATTGAACGACGACTTCACCCCTATGGATTTCGTGGTCGATGTCATCCAGACCTTTTTTTCATTCGACCACGACCGTGCGACACAGATCATGCTGCACGTCCACACACGCGGCAAAGGCGTGTGCGGTATATTCACGTTTGAAATTGCCGAGACCAAGGTCGCCCAGGTCAATGAATACGCTCGCCGAAACGAGCATCCTCTGAAATGTGCATTGGAAAAAGCTTGAGCTGGGCAACTGAACCAGTGCGGCCGAATCCGGTCACAACCAATATCCCATACACGGTAAATTAAATGTTCAGTAAAGAACTGGAAGTAACCATTAGCCAGGCCTATCAGGAGGCCCGCAGCGCCCGTCACGAATTTCTTACGGTTGAGCACCTGTTGCTCGCTCTGCTGGACAACAGTTCCGCCTTGTCAATCCTCAGCGCCTGTGGCGCCAATATCGCCGGTCTTGAAGCCGAGTTGCGCAAGGCGTTGAACGACACTGTTCCGGAGCTTGATCAGGATGACAACCGCGATACGCAGCCGACCATCGGCTTCCAGCGCGTTCTGCAAAGGGCGCTGTATCACGTTCAATCCTCCGGCAAGCAGGAGGTTATCGGCGCCAATGTGCTGGTCGCCATATTCAGTGAAAAGGACTCCTACGCCATCTACCTGTTGAACAAGTTCAACGTCACGCGTCTCGAGGTAGTGGATTACATGTCCCACGGTATTACGCCTTTGCAGAAAAGCACTTCGGACAAGACCGAAGATGTGGCCGAAGAAAGCCTGGAAGAAGGCACAGACGCGCGCAAGAGCGCACTTGAGAATTTCACCAGCAACCTGAATGAACGCGCCCGTGAGGGCAAGATCGACCCGCTTATCGGACGCGGGGACGAGGTCGGACGCACGATCCAGATCCTGTGCCGCAGACGCAAGAACAACCCGCTTTTTGTCGGTGAGGCCGGTGTGGGCAAAACGGCCATGGCGGAAGGACTGGCGCTCAGGATCGTCGAGGGCAAGGTGCCCGCGGTGCTCGCGGATGCAACCATCTACGCACTGGACCTCGGCGCATTGCTGGCCGGCACCAAGTATCGCGGCGACTTCGAAAAAAGACTTAAGTCCGTGTTGTCAGAATTGCACAAAATCGATGGTGCGGTTTTATTTATTGATGAAATTCACACGATTATCGGCGCGGGCGCCGCTTCCGGTGGCGTCATGGATGCTTCCAACCTGATAAAACCGGTGCTGGCCTCCGGTGAATTGCGCTGTATAGGCTCTACCACCTACCAGGAGTTCCGCGGCGTATTTGAAAAGGACAGGGCGCTGGCGCGGCGCTTCCAGAAAATCGATATCACCGAGCCGTCTGTTACCGAAACGATTGAAATCCTGCGCGGCCTGAAGTCGCGTTTTGAAGAGCATCACGGGGTTAAATACACCGATGAGGCCCTGCGCGCCGCCGCGGAGTTGTCGGGCCGTCACATCAACGACCGCCATTTGCCGGACAAGGCCATTGACGTCATTGACGAAGCCGGTGCACGGCAACGCATGCTGCCTGAGAATGAGCGCAAAAAGCTGCTGGATGAACACGACATCGAGACCATCGTCGCACACATGGCCCGCATACCGCCCAAGCAGGTTTCCCGTTCCGACCGAGATGCATTACGTACCTTGGAACGCGATC
>DATCZY010000388.1:0-6266 GCA_036525655.1 Lysobacterales bacterium
CTCTGGACCGACATAAATATTGATTTGCTGACCTTCATCAACATCTGCAAGCCTCACCGGATTACCACTGAGCATGATCTGGTAATTCCTCGGCAAGTTTGATTTATGTCGCGGCCCCTCTGTGCCATCTGAATGCTTGAAGCGGAGAAAGTTGGTGACACCCGGGGAAATGTCGGGTGGTACAACTTTGGTTGCCGTAAACTTGGCCCAGGTACCGCCATCACGATCAACCATTTCCAGACAGGCCTTGTCTGCAAACTCATAGGCAGCAAAGGCTTCCGGCGTAAACTCAATATCATTACAGGTTAAATCAGTAGCACTGACATTGGCAGAAAGACCGAGGCCCGCAAGAGCAATAAGTCCGTATTTCAGATTCAGCTTCTTCATAATAGTTTCCTCCTCTATGATTTGTTGACCTGATTGGAAAGTAACTCACCTTTAACAATGTATCGTTTGGGTGCATGACCGACGAAATAAAAAGGATAGCATGTAACGAGCGTAATAGTAGGATCGTCAGTAGGTGCAAGCACGCTGATATCCGTGGGATCTACAATGGTGATGGAAGACACCACGAATTCTGTTTTACCCTGATGGGTCAGCATATCGATGCTGTCACCGATTTCAATGTCCTTCAGCACCCTGAAGAACCCGTCCCGGTGGGCAGCAATGCCCAGGTTACCGGGTGAACCAACTTTTGCGGTGCCCTTGATACGCCCCGCACCGCGATTCAGATTGATTTCATCGGTACCGTTATAAACAGGCACCTTCAAATCGAGCTTGTCAATACTCAGGATGGCCAACGGCGCGTCATCACGTTGCGCCTGGCTTTCATGGTAGTCATTGATGCGTTTGTCCGACCACAGTGAATAGTCGGGTTCATCAACCGGTGCCTGCTCACCACCGGCCACTGGTATGACGGATGTTGATTCGCTGGCCATGGCCTGCTCGAAAGCATTGATACCGGACTGGCTTTGATAGTTACCCCAGCCCCGCGCCAGGAAAAACAAGGTAAGCAGAACCAGACCCGCCATCAAAAAACCTGACTCGAGAATTCGCAGTGATCTTTTCCGACTGTTTTTGCTCAATGGTTATCGCCCGCTGGTCAACATACATGGAAGCCAGATTTATGAATCAGCGCCCAACATCACATTTTGTACAGTTTTATCGTGTTTGGCAACTTTAACTTTGCGCATCAGCTACCCAAGATATCTCTGCGATTTAAGGCATCTGTCAGCGGCAGGCACTCCCGTAGCGCCGTGAGCGAGGGTTCGATCAAAAGGGGATCACCCACTGAGGTCCGCGTATTGCTTATGTCCTTGAGACCACTGCCCGACACTATGCACACCACCAGGGCATCCCGATCGACCTGTTTTTTCAACACCATTTGCTTCAATCCCGCCCACGGCGCGGCCGCCGCAGGCTCGGCAAAAACCCCGGTGACATGGGCCATTTCGGGAATTGCCGCGAGGATTTCATGGTCGGTAACCGTCACCGCTTCGCCGCCGGATTCAATGACCGCCTTCACGGCGGCCAGCCCGTCACGTGGACGGTCAACGGCAATCGAGTCTGCCAACGTGGTTGCGCGCACCTGCCCCACGACCACTTTGGACCAATCCACTTCTTCTGCGCGACCGTTGCGAACCTGGCGGATGGTCCCGCTGATCGCGGCGCTGGCTTCCGACTGGATACAGTCGATCTTCGGCAGCCTGTCAGTCAGCCCGACAGCTCTCAAGTCACACCAGCCTTTCCAGATGGCACTGAGGGTATTGCCATCGCCGGTAGACACCAGCACGCGGTCCGGCACCCGGCCGCCCAGGTCCCGCCATATCTCGTAGGCGCAGGTCTTTTTACCCTCACGGGTAAACGCATTGAAACCGGTGCTGCGGTTGTACCAGCCGAACTCGGCGGATGCCGCCAGGCAAAGGTCATAGGCATCGTCATAGTTACCACGCACGGCGAGCACATGGGCCCCAAACGCCAGCATCTGGGTGAGTTTTGCAACGGGTGCGCTGGCCGGTACGAATATCACCGACTGCAGGCCGGTGGCAGCGGCCACACAAGCCAACGATGAACCGGCATTGCCGGTACTGGCAACCGCAACGACCTTGGCGCCCACATCCAGCGCGTGGCCGATGGCTACGGCACTGGCCCTGTCCTTTAGTGAAGCGCTGGGGTTCAGTGTCTCATCCTTCAGAAACAAGCGGGTCATACCGCCCATTGCGTCAAGAACGCGCACCCGGTAAAGCGGCGTCGCGCCCACCCGCAGCGGAAACGATGGACGGGGCTGTTTTAGCGGCAGCAGTGGTGCAAACCGGAAAATGCCGGGCTCGTCTTCTATGAAGCTTTGTTCGATCTCTTCCGCCGCCGCCCCGTAGTCATAACGGATATCGAGGTTGCCGCCACAGACCGGGCACAGGAAACCCATAAAGTCCCGGCTTTGCGGCGTGGAGCAGGCGAAACATTGATAGCCGTTCATGTTCACGTTTCGAGGTCCCTCACGGTACGATGTGGGTGCCATATATGCCGTGCAGCGCCTCTTCGAGGTGATGTGGCTGGGTGATGATGACCCTTTCACCGCCCTGTTCCAGAAAGGCAAGCGCAGCCTTGATCTTCGGTTCCATGCTGCCGGGGGCAAAATGCCCTTCTAGCAGGTAACGACGGCATTCCGAGGCCGTCATGAAGTCAATGTCCACCTGCTGCGGTGTTCCGAAATTCAACGCGACCTTGTCCACGCTGGTGGATTCGATCAGTACCGAGGCGCCGAGCTCGCAGGCCAGCATGCAGGTGGCGGCGTCCTTGTCGATGACCGCATCGCGGCCCGCCAGCGTGCCATCCGCCTGGCGCACCACCGGAATTCCGCCACCACCCACCGCAACGACCAGTGTCCCGCGCTCGAGCAAGGTGCGTATGGCGTTCAGTTCAACGATTTCCAGGGGCGCCGGCGCAGGCACCAGTCGCCGCCATCCGCGGCCCGCATCCTCACCGACGATCCAGCCATCCTCGTTAGCGCGCTTTTTGGCGTCATTTTCCGTCATGAAGGGTCCGATCGGTTTGTCGGGGTGCTCGAACCCCGGATCATCCGCATCTACAACGACCTGGGTCACCAGCGCGACCACATCCCTTTCGATACCCTTGAGGTGCAATTCGTTTTGCAGTGTCTGGGTTATCTGGTAACCGATGGCGCCCTGTGTGTCAGCCACGCAACTGGCCAGCGGCACCTGGTGCAGAACGTCACGGGCCAGGTCTGAGCGCATGAGGATAAAACCCACCTGCGGCCCGTTGCCGTGCGTCAGCACCACGCGATAGCCCTCCGACACGATCGGCACAATGTGCCGGGCCGTCTCACCCACTGCGTTGTACTGGTCCAGCACCGTGCGGTGTTTGTCATCCTTGATCAGCGAATTGCCGCCGATGGCGATCACTACCAGGGGCGCGTTTTCAGCTTCGCCGGTATCGCATTTCTTTTGCATCGCTGCCATCTCCATCTACATGGTCAAGGCCATCAGGGCCTTGGCCGTGTGCATGCGGTTTTCCGCCTCCGGATAAACGCGCGACTGCGGGCCGTCGATCACCGCGTCGGTGACTTCGCTGCCGCGGTCGGCCGGCAGGCAATGCATGTATATTGCGCGCTTCTTAGCGTGCGCCATCATCGCTTCGTCACAGATCCAGTGGCGATATTTTGCGGCGACCCGCATGGCCTCTTCGGGCTTGCCGAACAGGGGTTCGGGGCCCCAGCTCTTCGGGTAGACGATATCCGCACCGGCAAAGGCCTCTTCCATGTTGTTGACCACCGTGAACCTGCCGCCGGAGCGTGTCGTGTTTTCGCGCGCCAGGCGCATGGGTTCGGCCATCAGCGCGTATTCCGGTGGATGCGCCAGTGTCACGTCCATGCCGTAGCGGGTCATCAGCATGATCAGGCCCTGCGGCACCGACATCGGCTTGACATAACTCGGCGCATAGGCCCAGGAAACGGCGATCTTGAGATCACGCAGGTCCTTGCCAAACTCCTCGCGTATGGTCATCAGATCTGCCAGCGTCTGGCAGGGGTGATCGACATCGCACTGCATGTTGATCACCGGCACACTGGCCCACCTGGCGACCTCGCGCATGTAGGTCTGTCCTTCAGCCGGTACGGTGTCGTGACGGATGGCGATACCGTGACCATAGCTGGAAAGGATGATACCCATATCTTTGGGGCTTTCGCCGTGTGCGATCTGCGAGGTTTCGGAATCGATAAAGTGGCCATGGCCTCCCAATTGGGTGATGCCGGCTTCAAATGAATTGCGCGTGCGCGTGGATTTGTCGAAAAATATCAGGAAGATGGTTTTGTGCGGCAGGTAGAGCGTCTGTACGCCGGTTTTAAAATCAGTCTTCAGCTGGTCGGCGGTCTCCAGCACGAGTTCGATCTCGTCGTCCGACCAGTCCTGTGACATCAACCAGTCGCGGCCCTTCATGCGGTCTGTCAGCGGCAGTGCTTCCCGGGTCATTTTATTCTCCGTGCTGTTGGGCCAGGGTTTTCACCATGGCCGTGTAAAAGGCGGTGCAACGCACCAGGTGTTCGATTTCGACCTGTTCATTCGGCGCGTGGGCAAAGTGCTCATGGCCGGGTCCAAAACCGATGGCCGGAATACCGTGCATACCCGCGATGGCGACGCCGTTGGTGCTGAAGGTCCAGAAGCCCGTTTCGGGTTCGGCGCCGAACGCCTCCCGGTAGGCAGTTTTTGCGCTCAGCATGGCGGGATCGTTTTCCCCGACATCCCAGGTCGGGTAGTATTTGCGCGTCGGGTAGGTCAACCCCCTGTGGCTCGGTACGGCGTAATCCAGGACCGTCACCGTGGCATCTGCCGCCTTCACCGAGGGCAGCGCAAGTATTTCCGCCACTGCGGATTTTTCGGTCTCTCCAACGGTCAGGCGGCGGTCGAGGTGGATGGTGCAACCGTCGGCGACGGCGCACAGGCTCGGAGACGTGGAGCGTATTTCGCTGATCGTGACCGTGCCCTTGCCGAGCGGTTCACGTGGCGCCAGCCGTTCATTGAGCTTTTCGATATCCGCAATGATGCCGGCCATTTTATAGACCGCGTTGATACCGCGTTCCGGCGCCGATCCGTGGCAGGACAGACCCGAGGTGTGGACCTCCATTTCCATGCGCCCGCGCTGCCCGCGATAAATACACAGGCTGGTCGGTTCGGTAATCACCACCAGGTCGGGACGCAGACCCGACTCGTTGACGATGTACTGCCAGCATAGCCCGTCGCAGTCCTCTTCCTGGACGGTCGCGGTGACATAAAACGTGATGTTGTCCGGTACCCCGATTTTTTTCAGCAGAGCACCAGCATAAACGGCAGAGGCGATACCGCCTTTCTGATCGCTGGCGCCGCGACCGTATAGGATACCGCCTTCGATATCGCCAGAGTGCGGATCACGGTCCCACAGCGACAGGTCGCCGGTATCAACGGTATCCGCGTGACCGTCAAAGGCAACCACGAAGGGTCCCGAACCGATGCGGCCGAGCAGGTTGCCCATCGGGTCGATGCTGACCTCGTCAAAGCCGACGCGCAGCATTTCTTCACGGATCCGCTCGATGACGGCGCCCTCTTTGGAGCTCAGTGAAGGGATGCGGATGATGGCCTGCATAAATGCCGCAAGATCCGGCTCAAGCGCCTTCGCATCCGTAAAGTAGTGGCTATTTATCGGCATATCTCTGTCTCTCGATTATGGCTGGTTCAGCCCGGTTGCCTGGTTGAAACTGTCGATGAGCCGGTCCCACTCGTCCACGACCTCCTGTGAGAAGACCCCGGCCCAGAAGTCCTCATCCCACAGCTCACGCAACTCTTCGGACGTGCGGCCCTGCTGTTCCACCCAGGTGAAGTATTTGAAGTTGTGCAGGGCCTTGCGGTCCGCGTAGTTCAACTCGCGCAGGTTGTCGGTCGCCGTGCCCATCAGGTAGCGGCCGAAGTGCTGGTCGGCCAAATGGCTGGTGTAGGGTCCGTGTTTCTCCGACATCTCTTCGAAACGTGATCCATAAAGCTCCATGGAGTCGGTCAGCGGGGTGAAAATCACGTCACGTCCATCCATGTCGTAATGGCGGGCGGTCTTGATGCTCGCCACCAGGTTGCACAAGCCGGAGATGCCGATCTGGTCCAGCGCGCCGATGGTCGCCTTATCCACACCTTCGCGGCGCAGACAGGCATGGCCTTCCTGCTCGTTGAACAGACGCATCAGCTGCATCGTCTGCTCATCGTCCACCGCCACCACCATGTCTGTGT
>DATCZY010000389.1:0-4320 GCA_036525655.1 Lysobacterales bacterium
AAGGAAGGGGACCAGGTCTGGGCCGGTCAAAAGATTGCTGAAATGGGCCGAAACAGTCGTGATGAGCAAGTTCTGCACTTCGAAATCCGCGCGCTTGGCAAGCCCGTAAACCCGCTGACATACCTCCCTAATCGATAAGACACCAACTTTTTATTGGTGGGTGAGTATTTTAATTACCTCTCAAGCGGCTCATATTGGATTTGTGACATTTATCAGATATTGTGATAATTTCTTAGGCTCTTTCCTCCGGAATCGCTTGTTTTCAACAAGTAAGTGCGAGCTGGAGAAAGGCTGAATTTTATTTTTTTCTTGCTTGTGTAGCGGGACAGGAGGGTGAAAAAAAGAGTATGGGTGATGAAAGCATTTCGGACTTGAATGGCAGGCCTGTAAAAAAAGATCTCAAATTTGATCAATCTAAAAATGCCAAGGCGAAATGCAAAAAAGTGCATTACGGCGATGTCACGCGAATCTATCTGAGTGAAATCGGTCGGGCCAAACTGCTGACGGCAGACGAGGAGCAAACGCTGGCACGTGCAGCACGTGGCGGTTGTATGGCCAGTCGTCAACGCATGATCGAATGCAACCTGCGACTGGTGGTCAAGGTCGCCCGTTCCTATATCAACCGGGGCCTGCCTCTGCTGGACCTGATAGAGGAAGGAAACCTGGGCCTGATACGTGCGGTTGAAAAATTCGATCCCGATAAAGGGTTCCGTTTTTCTACCTATGCAACGTGGTGGATAAGGCAATCGGTTGAGCGCTCCATCATGAACCAGTGCCGTACGGTCCGGTTGCCAATACACGTGATTCGTGAACTCACCAACTACCTGCGCACAACCCGTGAAATGGAACAGGAGATGGGTCGCCGTCCCGCTGTCGATGAAGTGGCCGACAAGCTGGATAAGACCAGCAACTCCCTTTACTCCCTGTTCGAATTTAATGAACCCGCGTCATCCGGAGATAACCCGTCAAGTAACGGCACCTCAATTCTCGAATCCATTGCCGACGACCAGTGTCGCAATCCCGAGAACGAATATGCCGAACAGGCCGCAGGTGAATTATTGGGGCACTGGCTGGATTTGTTGCCCACACAGCAGCGTATCGTGGTCGAACACCGGTTTGGCCTGCATGGCAAGGGACGCCGAACGCTCGAGGAAGTAGGAGAGTTGCTTGGAGTCACCAGGGAAAGGGTGCGACAGGTGCAACTTGCCGCCCTGACAAAGTTGCGGGAAATCTCGAAGCGTGAAGGCGTTATGGAGACTCCGTTTATGGAGTAAGGGGTAACAGCGCGGCGACCACGTGACGGCCTTCTGCAATCAGGACATTGAAAGTACGGCAGGCAGCGTCCGTTTTCATGACTTCAAAACCAAAATTGCGGCGGAAGAAGTGAACCTGGACGGCTGGCGGTAAAAAATATCTGCTTGTTACCCGTTCCAATTAAAATTACTTCCGGTTCCAGATCAAATACCGCCTGCAGGCTCTCTTCGTTGATATCCTCTACAGATGCCACATCCCATTGCGGGACAATCCGCTGACCCGAAATGATAATAGGCCGGTTGAAATAATCCTGGTTAACACGAATACCTTTTTCACTGACAGATCTTATGAAGAACTGATTTTCTGGTACCTCGAGATTGAACTCCACGTGCCCGATACTCCTTCAGTTTGAAGATGTTATTTTCAGCGAACCTGGAAACAGCAGCATTGTGCTGAATTCCACCACTAGCCTGGATTGATAACCGGTTTTTCCGGGTGCTTCCGATAAAAGCATGCGACCTGGCCGATGGTTTGCACCAATTCAGCCTTGCATTGAGCAGCGATACTGAGCGCCCAGGCCTTGCGTGCCTCACGGTCACCCCTGAGTTTGACCTTGATGAGTTCGTGGTCATTCAACGCACGTTCTATCTCGGCGACGACCGATTCGCTAAGGCCTTTGTCAGCGACGGTTACGAGCGGTTTCAGATGGTGGGCCTGACCACGCAAATTCATTTTTTGCGCTGCTTTTAATGGCATTTGGCTGTTCCTGTTGTGGCAAACTTGCATTTTAACATCCTGCGAAGATAAATGGGGTCAGGGTTGAGTGCCAAAACAATATCATCCATTTTCAAAACCCGGATATTCAAGTTTGCTCTGGCGCTTTGCGCTTTCCCCCTCTATCCTGAGAGCTACTACAGGAAGTTGAGCCATGGCGAAAAGTAAGAGCAGCCGACGCTGGCTGGCAGAACATTTTGATGATCAATATGTAAAGCAGGCCCAACAGCAGGGACTGCGTTCCAGGGCGGCTTTCAAGCTGATGGAACTGGACGACAAATACCAGCTGTTGCGCAAGGGCATGCGGGTGGTTGACCTCGGTTCGGCGCCGGGTAGTTGGACCCAGGTCGTGCGCAATGCATTGGGTGACAGCGGACAGATCATCGCTTTGGACATTTTGCCGATGGATCCGCTGGAGAATGTTTTATTCATTCAGGGTGATTTCACAGAAGACAAACCTTTGGCACTGTTGGAAGAGTCATTGAATGGGCAGTATGCTGATCTTGTATTGTCGGACATGGCACCCAATATGAGTGGAATGGGGGCGGTTGATCAACCACGTGCGATGTACCTGGCTGAACTTGCGCTGGCCTTTGCAGAGAAATGGTTAGAGCCCGGCGGTAGTTTTGTTGTCAAAGTTTTTCATGGCGAAGGGTTTGACGATTTTGTGAAACACGTCCGGTCATTGTTTGAGAAGGTGCAAGTCAGGAAACCCTCGGCTTCAAGACCACGGAGCAGGGAAGTTTATGTACTGGGGCATCGACGCAAGCTACAATGAAAATATGTAACCGGTGGCCACAGGCATTACTGGTTTCTTGTAAATTGAGGATAAACGATTGAATGATATGTTAAAAAATGTGATTACCTGGGGCATCATCCTGTTGGTATTGATGTCCATATTTAATCACTATGGAAATGTCGGCTCGACCCCCGATGAACTCACCTATTCTGATTTTCTCAACAACGTGCGTAATGGCACGGTTGCAGAGGTCAAAATAGCCAGTACCCCGGAAGGCAATACCATCCAGGGTCGCGACGTGAACGGCAAGGAGTTCCATACTTTTGGTATGCCGGACGCACGCCTCGTGGATGATCTGGTTGAGCACAATGTCGAGATTTCTGCCGAACCACCCAAACAACGTTCGGTTATCCTCGATCTGTTGATCAATATCATACCCGTCCTGTTATTGGTCGGTTTATGGGTTTATTTCATGCGTCAGATGCAGGGCGGCGGCGGTGGTCGTGGCGCCATGTCATTTGGCAAGAGCAAGGCAAAACTGCAGGGTGAAGACCAGATCAAGGTCACCTTCGCCGATGTGGCGGGTGTTGAAGAAGCCAAGGAAGAAGTAGCCGAACTGGTAGAGTTCCTGCGTAACCCGGGCAAGTTCCAGAAACTGGGTGGCCATATACCACGGGGCGTTTTGATGCTGGGTTCACCAGGTACCGGTAAAACCCTGTTGGCGCGGGCCATTGCCGGAGAGGCCAAGGTGCCTTTCTTCTCGATTTCCGGTTCCGATTTCGTAGAGATGTTTGTTGGTGTGGGTGCGTCCCGCGTACGTGATATGTTCGACCAGGCCAAGAAGCACGCGCCTTGCATTATTTTCATCGATGAAATTGATGCGGTCGGGCGTCACCGTGGCGCCGGTCTGGGTGGTGGACACGATGAGCGCGAACAGACACTAAACCAGTTGCTGGTTGAAATGGATGGTTTTGAAGGAGGCGAAGGCGTTATCGTCATTGCTGCGACCAACCGTCCCGATGTGCTGGATCCGGCCTTGTTGCGCCCCGGAAGATTTGACCGCCAGGTGGTTGTGCCGCTGCCGGATATCCGTGGACGCGAAGCCATTCTGAAAGTACACATGCGCAAAGTGCCTCTGGGTGACGATGTTATGCCGCGCACCATTGCGCGTGGCACCCCCGGGTTTTCCGGCGCGGATCTCGCCAACCTCGTCAACGAGGCTGCGCTGTTCGCTGCCAGGGAAGGGGCCAAGACCGTTCACATGGACCACTTCGAACGGGCCAAGGATAAGATCATGATGGGCGCCGAACGGCGCTCGATGGTCATGTCCGAAAAAGAGAAAAAGCTGACGGCGTACCACGAAGCGGGTCACGCCATCGTCGGTCGCCTGGTGCCGGAGCACGATCCGGTTTACAAAGTGACCATTATCCCAAGAGGCCGGGCGCTTGGCGTGACCATGTTCCTGCCTGAGCAGGACAAGTACAGCATTTCACGTAAACAACTGGATAGCCAGATGGCCAGCCTTTTTGGCGGGCGCGTGGCCGAGGAGCTGG
>DATCZY010000390.1:0-2335 GCA_036525655.1 Lysobacterales bacterium
AGGAAATCATCTCGGGCCTCGAGCAGGGCGAGACGGTTATCTCCGGCCCCTTCAGGGTGTTACGGGATTTGAATGACGGCGACGCGGTTGAAGAAAAAGAACCTGAGGACCTCGAAGCCGACAACGGTGTCACCGTGGAAATCGGTGACTGATGCACGCGGGTGAAACAGCGCCGCCGGTAATCCAGTTTAAAAATATTTACCGGACCTACGAAATGGGCGACCAGGTGCTCAACGCACTCGACGGTGTGAGCCTGGACATCATGCGCAATGAATATGTCGCCATCGTCGGCGCTTCGGGTTCGGGCAAGTCGACGATGATGAATATCATCGGCTGCCTGGACCGGGCATCGAAGGGCGAGTACCTGCTCAATGGCACCAACGTCGGTGACATGAGCGAGGCGCAACTGGCCAAGGCCCGCAACCGCGAGATCGGTTTCATTTTTCAGAGTTTTAACCTGTTGTCGCGCGCCTCGGCGCTGAAGAACGTGATGCAACCACTGGTCTACCGGGGTATCCCGCGCACGGAGCGCAAACGTCTGGCCGCCGAGGCTCTGGATAAGGTCGGCCTCGGCGACCGTTTGGAATCCCGCCCCAACCAGATGTCGGGTGGCCAGCGGCAACGGGTCGCCATCGCACGCGCCCTGATCGGCAACCCGGCCATCCTGCTGGCCGATGAACCGACCGGCAACCTCGACAGCAAAACCAGCCAGGAGATCATGGCACTGATCGATCAACTGCATCAGCAGGGACAGACCATCATCATGGTGACGCACGAGCCCGATATCGCCGCGCATTGCGAACGCGTCATACGCCTGACCGACGGCAGGGTGGAATCGGATGAGCGCACGCAGAGGCTTGCGCACTGATGTTCGCGCTGTTTGAAAGTTTCCGTTCCGCGCTGGAGTCGATCCGCGCCCACGGTTTCCGTTCGCTGCTGACCTCGTTGGGCATCATCATCGGCGTGACCTCGGTGATCGCGGTCGTGTCGATTGTGCAGGGGCTGTCCTACACCATCAACGCGCAGTTTGCGGGCCTGGGCGGCAATTCGCTGACCATCCGCTCCTACACGCCTTTCAAAAAGCAGTTGCAGGGCCGGTTGGCCAAATTGCGTGACAGTGACATGCAGATCATCTCGAAGCGTATCGAGGGTATTTCCGACATCACGCCGGTCCTGTTTACACAGACCGGTTCGCAAGGGGCCATCAGCTACCGATCGCAGGTGTCTTTCTCCCGCGTGGTTGGAATCGGCCCCAGCTACCTCGAAGTTAACAGCGTCTACCCTCAGCAGGGTCGCTTTTTTACGGCCGATGACGACGAACGGCGGCGCCTGGTCTGTGCGGTTGGCGTCGATGTGATCGATGACCTCGAGATACCCGGCGACCCGATCGGCAAATATTTCCGCGTGGGTAACGAGTGGTGCAAGATCGTCGGGGTGATGGAAAAACGCGGTGAGCTATTCGGTTTTTCACAGGATAATTTTGTATTGCTGCCCTACGGCACGGCCAAACGCATCATGGGCGCCTCGAGGGACCTGGATATCCAGATCCAGTTGCTGGTCGACGATATGAATCGCCAGGATGAGGTCAAGGAGCGTATCCGCCGTGTGCTGCGCCAGGAACATGGGCTGAAACCGGGCGAACCGGACGATTTCAGGGTGCAGACCGCCGAACAGTTGACCGAGTCGTTCAATACCGTCATCAACATGGTGACCGCGGTATCTGCCGGTATCGTTGGCATATCGCTGCTGGTGGGTGGCATCGGCATCATGAACATCATGCTGGTATCGGTGACCGAGCGAACCCGCGAAATCGGCATTCTCAAGGCGCTCGGTGCGACGCGCCAGGATATCCTGCTGCAGTTTTTGATAGAGGCGCTGGCCCTGACCATGATCGGTGGCCTGCTGGGTGTCGCCATCGGTTTCGGGCTGGGCGCCTTGGTGGCGACGTTGTTGCCGGGCTTTCCACCGGCCCACGTGCCGCTGTGGGCGGTGATGCTGAGCTTCGGTTTTTGTGCCGCGGTGGGTATCATTTTTGGCATCGTGCCGGCCGCCAAGGCCGCGCAGCTAAACCCGATTGACGCCTTGCGTTACGAATAGTCCGGCCCGGCAGCGTTTGGCTGACGGGTCTGACTGACATCGGAGATTATTAAAGCGCGGTTGGGTGTCGCCACCGCCAGCGTGGCTCGTCATCAGTTCCCGGGCGGCTGCCAGTCAATCACGGGTGGCGTCTTACCGTCCGAACATATCCAGGCCGTGGCGCGCATGCCGTTGATGAGCTTACCCGGGGAAGATTCGATTACTTGCCAGTCCGCCTGCCTGAACGGTTCACCCCACA
>DATCZY010000391.1:0-3691 GCA_036525655.1 Lysobacterales bacterium
TGTCGTTCAAGCCCAGCTCGAGTTGTCGAAAGTGGAGGAAAGACTGCTTGCATTCCAGCAACAGGAAAAGGAAGCGCGTGCGCGCCTGGCGGAACGAATCGGCGCTGACGCCTACCGGGAACTCGAGCCTGCGTGGCCGCATATGGACCCGCCGCCACCAGCCCAGCAAATCATTGCCGGTCTGACCGAGCACCCGCGTTTACGCGCGCTGCAACACGAAATCGCCAAATCCAGAACATCCGAAGAGCTGGCGCGGCAAGCCTACAAACCCGGCTTTGCCGTGGATCTCGCATATGGGGCACGAAGTGGCCAGAACATGGACGGCAGCGACCGCAGTGATTTCCTGTCGGTATTTGTAACCATGGACATCCCTTTGTTCACCCGCAACCGCCAGGACCGTGAACTCGCGGCCAGCATCGCCGATACTTCCGCGACCGAGTATGCGCGTGATGACGTTTACCGGTCCATGAAAGCGAGGGTGGAGGAGTATGTTGCAACGCTGGCAAGCCAGCAGGAGCGGCTGAACCTCTACCAGGATAACCTGTTACCGCAAGCAGCCTTCAATGCGGAGACCGCCTTCGAGGATTACCAGGACGCGATCGGTGACCTGACGACCCTGATGCGAGCACGAATCGGCGAGTATGAACTCAAATTAAGCTATGCGGCATTGCGTGCGGATGAAATCATCACCCGTGCGAGATTGCTGTATTTCCTGGGAGAAAGCTCATGAGCACGGACAAAAAACCGTCAGTGAAATCCAAAATGCCGATAATCGCGGCGCTGGTCGTCGGTTTGGCCGGTGGCGTCCTCATCAGCAATTACACCATTCTCGGCGAAGATCTCGACATCAGGCACGAGAACAGCACCGGCAGCGAAAGCGGGGACGAAAAAGAGATACTGTACTGGGTGGCGCCGATGGACCCCAGCTATCGCCGCGACAAGCCCGGCAAATCGCCGATGGGCATGGATCTGGTGCCGGTTTACGCGGAGCCTGAAAAAGAGCGCGAAATCCTTTATTGGGTCGCACCGATGGACCCCAGCTACCGCCGCGATGGGCCCGGCAAGTCACCGATGGGCATGGACCTGGTGCCGGTCTACGCCGATGAAAGCGAGGACAGCGACGCGGTGCACGTCAGTGCGGCGGTCGTACAGAGCCTGGGGGTTCGCACCGCCAAAGCCGAACGCCGCTCCCTGTTCCGCAAGGTGGAGGCCACCGGCTATGTCGGATTCGACGAGTCCCGGGTCAGCCAGATCAACTTGCGCACCGAGGGCTGGATCGAACGACTGCTGGTCAAAAATGTGGGTGAGCGTGTCAAAAAAGGCCAGCCACTTTTCGATTTTTATTCGCCGCAACTGGTGAACGCCCAAAAAGAATACGTCCAGGCCAAACGCCGCAATGACAGCGCCTTGCTGACCGCCACCGAGGATAAATTGATCGCGCTGGGCATGGTGCAGGCCGATGTTCAACAACTCGTCAAAACTTCGAAAGTCAGCAACACGGTGCAGGTCCTGGCTCCACAGGACGGCACCGTTACCAGCCTGAACGTCAAGGAAGGCATTTTTGTCAGGCCGGCCTCCGAAATCATGAGCCTCGCGGATCTTTCCAGCGTCTGGCTGCAGGCGGAGGTATTTGAAAATCAGGCGGACTGGGTCGCAACATCCCAGCCTGCGGAGGCGCGTTTGAACTACATGCCGGGTGAAACCTTCAGCGGCCGGGTCGACTACGTCTACCCGGTGCTCGATCCAAAGACGCGTACACTGCAGGTGCGGTTGCGCTTCGACAATCCGGACGAGCGGATGAAACCGAATATGTACGCCAGCGTCACGATCTATGGCAAATCCCGTCCCGAAGCCCTGAGTATTCCACGTGAAGCCCTGATCCGCGGCCAGGACACCAGCCGGGTCGTGGTCGCACTCGGCAAAGGCAATTTCAGCGTTCACGAGGTCATGACCGGTATCGAAAGTGGCGGCTGGGTCGAGATAATAGCCGGCCTGAACGCCGGTGACGAAGTCGTGACATCAGCGCAATTCCTGATTGATTCCGAAGCCAGCCTGGCCGGAAGTATTCACCGGCTTGAAACCGACGCCATGCCGGAAGGCCACGCCGGTCATCAGACGGTATTCGGCAGCGGGATTGTCGAAGCGGTAGACCCCACGGGCCGCCGCATTCGCGTCAGCCACGGCCCCATCGAGGCGCTGGGCTGGACCGCCATGACCATGGAGTTCGATGTATTGCCCGGCGCGGACCTCGATGCGATCCGTGTTGGCCAGAACATCCATTTCTCGCTGAGCTACTCGAAAGCGGGTGATTACGTCATCAGCACCATTCACCAGCCGGATTCCGCCGGCGTCGATGGGGGCAAGGCGGTCAACAATGAACCCGGCGCCGGGAAAGGGAACGGGTCATGATCAGCGCCATCATCCGCTGGTCGCTGAACAACAGGGTGCTGGTCCTGATGTTGACCGTCATCCTGACCGCCGGGGGCATACATGCGATTGCCACAACGCCCATAGACGCCCTGCCCGACCTGTCCGATGTGCAGGTCATCATCAAGACCCGCTACCCCGGGCAGGCGCCCCAGGTGGTTGAAGACCAGGTGACTTATCCCTTGACCAAGGCCATGCTGGCAGTGCCCGGGGCGACCACCGTGCGGGGTTATTCATTTTTCGGCGACTCGTTTGTCTACATCATTTTCGAAGACGGCACCGACCTCTACTGGGCGCGCTCCAGGGTGCTGGAATACCTGAGCCAGGTGTCCGGCAACCTGCCCGCAGACGCCAATCCCGCACTGGGCCCGGATGCAACCGGCGTCGGCTGGGTGTACGAATATGCCCTGGTGGACCGCACCGGCGGAATGGACCTCGCTCAACTGCGCTCACTGCAGGACTGGTTCCTGAAGTTCGAGTTGCAAACCGTGCCGGGTGTCGCGGAAGTCGCCACCATCGGCGGCATGGTCCAACAATACCAGGTGGTAATCGACCCGTCCGCGCTGCAGGCCTACAACCTCTCCCTTGCCCAGGTACGCAGTGCTATCAAGCGCGGCAACCAGGAGGTCGGGGGCTCGGTCATCGAAATGGGCGAAGCCGAGTACATGGTGCGCGCGACCGGTTACCTGACTTCCATCGACGACCTGCAGAACATACCCCTGGGAGTGAACGACAAGGGCACACCGGTCAGGCTGGAAAACATCGCGGAAATCCGCATGGGACCTCAACTCAGACGCGGCATTTCAGACTTGAATGGCGAAGGCGAAGTGGTCGGCGGTGTTGTCGTCATGCGATTTGGGGAGAATGCCAGGACCACGATAGCCAACGTCAAACAAAGACTTTCCGAGTTACAGGACAGCCTGCCCGAAGGTGTGGAAGTGGTCGAGACCTACAACCGTTCGGCATTGATCGACCGCTCCGTCGAGACACTCAAGACAAAGCTCATCGAGGAATTCGTGGTTGTAGCACTGGTGTGCATCCTGTTCCTGTTTCACTTCCGTTCATCGATGGTGGTGATCATTTCGCTGCCTGTGGGCATTCTTTTCGCGTTCCTGGTGATGCGGTTACAGGGCCTGAACGCCAATATCATGTCGCTTGGCGGTATCGCAATCGCCATCGGTGCGATGGTCGACGCGGCGATCGTTATGATCGAGACCGTTCATAAAAAGATGGAACAGCCGGGTTACGACCCGAAAAAACACTG
>DATCZY010000392.1:0-7980 GCA_036525655.1 Lysobacterales bacterium
GTTTATCACTCTGGAAAGGTGCACGAATGATGAAATCGGCGCCCTTATTGCCAAACCGGTCCAGCAGGCTTCCGAGGTGGCTGGCGGTGGGCGGAATACCGGATACCGGTTCAAGCGTCGCAACCTCGATAAGCCCAAGCCAGTCTTCGAGGTAAACCCATGAATTGTGGTGGGCGATTACGCGTTTGCCGCGTAAAGGTGTTGCACGCGTTTCCCAGCCCTGTATTGCAGCGTCCCAGCGCTGACTGAAATCCGCCAGATTCCGTCGATAGTGTTCGGCGTTGCCGGCGTCCAGTTGCGCCAAGCGTTCGGTCATTGCCCTGGCCACCAGCAGGATATTGTGCGGGTTGGTCTGGATGTGCGGATTACCCTGCGGGTGAACATCACCCTTGGCCCGGTCGATGTTCTGATTGACATCGAGTCGTTTAACAAACGCGCTGGCTTCGAGGTATCCCGGGCTACCCGGCATAACATCCGGGTTATTGCCTTTTCTCAGCAGCATCGGCAACCAGCCGATTTCAAGCTGGGCGCCGCTGCAGACGATCAGGTCGGCGCGTCCGACCTTTGAAATCAGGCTGGGTCTCGCCTGTATGTAGTGCGGGTCCTGTAAGGCATTGGTTGCGCTGCTGACCTCGATCTTGTCGCCACCCAGTTCAGTTGCCAGCGCCTCCCACTCCGGTTCACAGGCGAACAGCTTCAGATCGGCATGCGCCGCCAGCGGGGTTAACAGCAACAGGGTGATAAGAATTAACTTTTTCATTTTCTTCTACCTAGAATGAATGTGCGCTGTGCGCGCCGATGCTGAATATGTATTGAAGACCCCACTGGTTGTCGTCTTCAAGACCCGACTGGTCGAAAATGTACTGCAGTCGCAGGCGGCTGAATTCGCTGTTGGACCAGTCGGTCATCAAGCTGTAGCGCCGCGGGTCGCTTGACGCCGGCATCAGGGGCGTTCCGTCGAAAGCCGGTCCAGGGTTGTCAGACGACAGGCGGTCATAGCGCAAGCCCACGCGCCAGCGCGGGAATGGTTGGTAAACAGCCTGCATGTACCATCCCCGTTGATCGTTATCATAGGGCAGGGCGCCGCTGCCGGGCACTTGGTAATACCCGTCTTCATTGCGCCACATGTATTCCGCCTGGAAGACGAAGTTTCGTTGTTTATTATTGCCGTTAGGTGCCCATTTCCAGACAAATTCCGCCATCACCATCTCGGTTTGCCCGGTAAACAGCAAAGGTTCATCCTCATCGCCCGATTCGCGCTGATCAGCATCGGCCTGGAGATAAGAAAGACCGGCTTGCCAACTGTTGCTGTAACCGACATCGCCACCGGTGCGCATATGCAGGGCGTAGCTACCATAACCGGAATGGGCAGCGCCGCCCGCGGGGTAGTTTTCACCGCGGGTGACCTGTGCACCAAACTCAAGGTACTGGTCCAACGGCGCAAGCCAGCGGAGCTGGAGTCCGTCATCGACGTACTGGTTGCCTAAAAAGGCCTGGTACGGCAAGGGCTGATCGGCAAAATCCCAGCTATGCGAGTGCTTGTCGTTCAAGTAAGCGATGTTTGAATAGAACCGGCCCATACGCAGCGACAGTCCGGCCGGCATGGTCATGGTTTCAATCCACGCCTCCTCGACTTCAACTGCTGTTTCACCATCCTCGAAAACGATCGGCACTGTCAGCCAGGCGGTAAACTTGTCGTCGACGTTAGCCGAGATATTGATCTCGGTTTCTCCCATTGCCAGTCCTTCGGGCAGCAGTCCGGCCTCACCACCAAGCGGGAAGCCCGGTATTTCGTAGTTGTCGGGGTCGTTGCTGTAATTCCACGCCTGTCCCTGGAAGATAACTCCGAGGGCGGGGTTCGAACTGTTGTTGCCACCGCCCGCAATCGGGTTGTCGGAAGGCTCGGGCAACCAGGGTTCGGCTTGCTGTGCCGGTTGATTCCCTGCCTGTGCTGAATCATCAAGTTGCTCAGTGGCCCTATTTTCTGCCTCGTCCAGACGCTTTTCCAGCTGCGCTATGCGTTGTTCATAGTCGGCACGCATTTGTGCCAACTCCGCCCGCAGGACGTCCAATTCGGATTCTGTTTGTGCCAACGCTGGTGCAGTACTACTAAGCAGGGATACCCATAGAATTCCAAGTGCCAGGGTGCGCATTGTGTGTCTCCATCAAAACTGTTTTGTAATCACCCGCCGGAAATTTAATGGCGGAATTTTCGAAACGATACCTCAGGCGAGGTCGGGGGGAGCGCGGCTTTGGTGGACATGCAATCTAATCGAAAAAAGGCTTGCCGGGGCAGGGTCGATGCTGAAAATAAGTGGCGCCTGCCTGGCGAAAAGCGGCCTCGGTTCCTGAGCGATGGAGGTATCGGGCCCACCGGGATGTATACATAGCGAACACAGGCCGGAGTCGCTGGTGATATGACTTGAAACGTGGGCGCTGAAGGCCATGTTACTGACGGCGAGCAGAAGCGCCAGCAGGATGCATTGGAGCATGTTCGAGCTAATTGTGTTCACAAGTGTCTTCAATTCAAAACCGCTGCTCAATATGGCCAGGATACGTTATGTTCCATCGGTTGATATGTTATACGACTATCTCTAGCGTGTCATTGACCTTTCATGGATGTAACCCGGATGCGCTTGCCCCGTCTTCGGGCAAATCCAACCCGTGTCATGCCCAGTGCCTGAATTATCGTCGTTGAGTAAAGTTGCCGGCGTGCTAAACTTCATTGTCTTGTGAAGGTGCCGTCAGGTCGTGGTTTAAAGCAATGAAAATTAAAGTTAATAATCTCGGTCAATCAGACTCCGTTTTCAACCAGTACATGGCGGAGATCAGGGACCTGACGGTGCAGAAAGATAGTATGCGCTTTCGCCGGAACCTCGAACGTGTCGGTGAGATCATGGCCTATGAAATCAGTAAAACACTGGCTTATGAGCCAGGAACCGTCAGAACCCCATTGGGGGTTTCGGGCTGCCGTATGCTGGTATCACAACCCGTTTTGGCCACCATATTGCGTGCCGGTCTGCCCTTGCACCAGGGGTTTTTGAACTATTTCGACAGGGCTGAAAATACGTTTGTATCAGCCTACCGGATTCATCATAACGGTGACGACGCTTTCGATGTCGAAGTCGAATACCTGGCCAGTCCCGATCTCGAAGGCAAAATCGTCATCCTCTGCGACCCGATGCTGGCAACGGGTACTTCCATGCTGCTGGCCTACAAGGCCCTGCTCGAAAGGGGTACGCCCCGGCACGTGCATGTGGCGACGGTCATCGCCTCCGAACAGGGCATCGGTTTTGTGCAACAGAACATGCCGGCCACTACAACCATATGGGCGGGTGCGGTGGACCGGGAATTAACTTCGAGGTCCTATATTGTTCCCGGTCTGGGTGATGCAGGTGACCTCGCATATGGCAGCAAAGAGTAAACTCCTTCGGGCGCCATGCGGTTTATGCAGACGCAGTTGCAATACTGGAAACAAGAGGACGATGTAACGAGTATGAAAGCGTGGCACGGGTGGGTTTATTCATAAGCTGACGTGTTAATGCCGTTAATACCGGTGATGGCGCAGGTATACCGGTTTAACGCTATCCTGAAACAGGTTTCAACAAGGGTATTCAATGAAAATCAAGATGCGACTTTTGCTCCCGGCGTTTCTCCTGCTTGTTGCGAGTGTTCACCTCGCGGCGGCCGAAGTCTCTGAAATCGATAACTATCGTCAGTACAGCGCGGATTTTTCAAGTTCTGGCCAACCCAGTGCGGAACAACTGCAGGCCCTGTCCGAGGCGGGTTTCAAGCGTGTGATCTATCTCGCGTTCACAGACAACAAAACCGCTATCGAATCGGAAGACCGCGTGGTGAAATCTCTGGGTATGGATTACCTGCATATTCCCGTCGACTTCGAGCACCCCGCGATCAATGATTTTGAAGACTTTGCGGCCGTGTTGAACCGGGATAAAAATATCCGTACCTTGCTGCACTGCCAGATCAACCTGCGTGCTTCGACTTTCAGCTTCCTGTACCGGGTTATTTATGGCGGGGTGCCCGTGCCCGTTGCAAAATCCGACCTGGATGCGATCTGGCAACCCGACAGGGTCTGGTACCGGTTTATTGCCGAGGTGATGGAAGCGCACGGCCTGTCCCCGGAATGTGAAGAGTGTGACTGGGGCAACAACGTATTTACGCAATGAAGACCGGGCAATTCATCATGCCGGTCGTGTGAACGGGCCACAATGATCCCCAAACATCGTCAAACAGACTATCCGCTGGGGCTTATTCTTTTCGCGGTGTTTCTCGCTATCTACAAAGCCGTCAGCCTGACGCTTCAAACGGGTGCGGACGGCTATAGGTCCTTGGCCCTGCTCGGCACCGACACCCCGTTTCTCGCCGTACTTTTCATGTTTGCACTTCTACAAGCGGTTTCCAGGCCGAAATGGTTACGTGGCATTTTCTGGCTCATGCTGGTCATCATGACGATTTACTACCTCGTGGACAGTTTTGTTCTGCTCGAGTTGGCCAAGCATCCAAGCTTATTCGAAATTGGACGCTACCTTCCGGAATGGGGTGCGGTGATAAGTTTTTTCGACAGCGTCACTTATTTTGCGATCCTGTCGTTGCTGGTGTCGATGTTCGTTTATATCCGGGCAACGCCGGCTGTGAGGAAATTTGCGCTGGTCCTGCTGATCACGGCGGTTCTATCCGCCCTTTTGAGTAACGCGTTCGCGCCACAGTCCCTGCGAACATATGCAATGCTTAGGCCGCAAAGCCTGCTGGAAAGCCTGGCTCCACAACATGTTCTGGCCACCGCCTACTCGAATGAAGAAATCGGATTCTATGCCGGGCAGAAGCCCGAGACTGCGGCGATTCCGGCATCGAAACCCGATATCATACTGTTGATCGTGGAATCCCTGTCTTCCATTAACTCGAGAAAAGTGTCAGGGAATGACGGGTTTCTGGATGATTTTGACAAACTGGCGGAGGAGGGCATTTTATTCCGGAATTTCTTTGCCAATCACCAGGCATCCGAGGGTGGTCTGATTGCGTTACTGGGCGGCTTTCCACCGATGCACTTTCCAACGGCTTCACCTTACATGTTCGACGAATTTGCGATACAGCAGGCGGTCGTTGCTGAATACCGTCAGCAGGGCTACTTCACCGATTTCCTGACCAATGCCGAGTTGTCTTTCATCGGCTTGAATCATTTTCTGGACGGCCTGGGTGTTGATCGCAGCCGCGGTCGTGATGAGGTTGAAACGCTGCGAAGCGCACCTCGCGTGGTGCAGGACGCACCTTCCGATGCTTATCTTTATCGTGAAGCGCTGTCGGAGGTAAGGCAGCTGAGGTCAACCGGCCAGCCTTTTTTATTGACGATCGCCACCACCAGCACGCATCTGCCTTACACCCACCCCGAAGGCGGCCGGGATACGCCGCAGGCGGTCTGGAAATGGAGTATGCAAGCTTTGCTTGCCTTTTATGCCAAGCTTTCCGAAAGTGGTTTTTTTGATCACGGTATCCTGTTGATCACCGGCGATCACCGGCAAATGCGCCTCCTTAGCGATGTTGAAATCCTGCGCTACGGAGACAGTGCGCGTGCGCGGGTTCCGCTATTGGCGATTGGCAGGGATTATCCCCGTGGGCGCATCGACGACCGGTTTTTTCAGCAATCGGACCTGTTGCGCATGCTGGGTAAGATACAAAAGGAAGGGATTCCGCTTTCGCCGCACCCCATCTGGGTTGAGCGCTACAACCGGAAGTACGGCCACATCGAGCTGATTGACAGCCTGGGTGTTTTTGATGAGGCTGACCAGGGCCGCCACGAATACCGGGTTAAAGTTTCGGGTAACCGCATTGAGTGGCTCGATGGCAGGCCCGGGTTTGCACGACAGGTAGAGAGTCAGATTCATGGCCAAAGGAGCCTGCACCAGCGGAAACGCAACGGACAGGGCCATCCATCAGTTGAAAGCCGCTAAATCTGTTCAGTGATTCAACAACGGTAGTGCCCCATCCGGCGCCGCCCACTGTCAGGCGGGTATATGCTTGGGGGTAAATGGAATACGGATACTGATGGTCAAGCCGTGCGGGTCGGTCTGGCTCAGCCTGATCGAATGTTCGGTGCCGTAAAGCGCCGCAAGACGTTCGCGGGTGTTTCTCAAGCCCACGCCCTTGGCGCCCGGGATATCGTTGTTGACGAGTTCGCATCCGGGGCCGTCATCGCTCACCTCGACAAACAGATCGCCGGCAAATACCCTGGCTGAGATTTTCAGGTGTCCGCCGCCTTCTGCCCGGGCAACGCCGTACTTGATGGCATTTTCAATCAACGGTTGTAACAGTAAACTGGGTATCAAAGCGTTCTTTGCTGCCTCTTCAACGTCTACCTGCAGTGACAGTCGCTCCTCAAATCGTACTTTTTCGATATCCAGGTAAAGTTGTAAAGCCTGCAATTCCTGTTGTAGGGTTATTTTCTGCATGGGGTCGTTATCCAGCGAATAGCGCAGAAAGCTGGACAGCTTGGTGACCATGCGGTTGGCCAGTTCCGTGTCCTGTTCCAGGATCAGGGTGGAAATGGCGTTGAGCGTGTTAAAAAGGAAATGCGGATTCAGCTGGTAACGCAGCATTTTCAGCTGCGCCTCGTGCGCCATGGCGGCCGATTTGAGTGCACTTTCACGGACATCCTGGAAGACACGGTACGACTTGATTGCAAAATACAAGGTGCTCCAGGCCAGGATTATCGTGAAGCTGCTGAAGTAAACTTCCGAAAAAATCATTTTTGAGTAGATCTCGGCGGCTGCCTCGCCCATTTCCTCGGCCCAGGCTTCCATGTCCTTTGCTTTTTCTATCCAACCGTAAAATACAAAGCCGCGCAGCTTGATCCATATATAGCCGACGACCGCCGTACCTCCCAGAAACCCGATGGCCTGTATCCATATGGCGCGGTTCCACAAAAAGCGATAAAGGTAGCGTAACGGCAGGGTAATAATCATGCCGATAATCGTGATCACGGCCACATAAGCCGCATAATTGGGTGCGACGTTGCCGTCCAGCATCACCATGATATATAGATACTTGCCGATGAGACCCCACGCCGCCCAGCCTCCGATGTGGAGTATCCAGAAAAGGTTCGGCCGATTTTTAATGATGGTTTTCAAATTCACGTGGCGATTTTACACGTTTGCATGGCGGGTGTACTGCGCCTTAACTTCGTGAGCATGCAGTTTGTCTCAAAACTCTGATGCGGGCACAGGTCAGAACCTGCTGATCCTCATGCACGCCTCGAATCCGGTGGACAGCGCGGGTTGCCGGGGCTAAATTGTCGGCCATCGACACTATCGGGTGTACCATGATTCAGAATGCAGATCGTATGGTTCGTGCCACAATATCGTGGTTGCTGGCCATGTTGATGGGGGTGGTCTCATGCCAACTTCATGCGGGGACACCCGTATCTGTTCCCGTCAATGTCTTCGGGGATGGAAATCCGCTCAACGGCGTTGAAGATGACCGCGAAGCGGTGACGGGAGGGGAGCACACGGGCGAGCGTTATATGAATGCCGGCACGATCACGTGTGATGGCAGATTTCGTGGCACAGCCATGGTTGTCGATACGCGCGAATATGCACCTGGTCTTGAGGGAGTTGTGCTCGTGAGTGCAGCGCACGTGTTTTATGATCTGGAGAAAAAAAGGCGCTTCAGGCGCTGCCAGTTTCATTTTATGGGTATGCAGGATGCCGCTTACCGTTCAAAGATTGACCTCAATACGCTGCGAACCGGCGACTTTGACCCGCGCCAGGTGACCACGAAAGCCGAGTTCGGCGAGGGTGACTGGGCCTTTTTGTACCTGCCCAGACCCTGGAAAAACTATCATCCTGACCAAAGCCTGCGACTGCGGGAGTTTGCATTTGCACGTGGCGAGTCCTACCAGCAAGCCGGTGGAGCATTCAGCTTGCTGGCGTTTGATACTCAGGCCGGCGCCGTCACCCTCAGCAGAAG
>DATCZY010000393.1:0-9449 GCA_036525655.1 Lysobacterales bacterium
GTCCAGAAGACCCTGCACCAAGGGGTGGTCGGGGATGCGGACACCGACGGTACGAATTTTATCCAGCTGCGCATTGCGTGATACATTCTTGGTTGATGGCAGAATAAAGGTATACGGCCCTGGCGTTAGTTGACGTATCAGGCGATGCTCGGTATTGCCCAGGTGCACCAGTTTGCCGACTTCGGAAAGGCTGCGGCAGCAGTAACTGAAGTGATGATGACGGTCCAGGCCGCGTAAACGGATCACCCGGTCCCGCGCCTTGCGGTTGTTCGAACGCCACCCCAGCGCATAGCCGGAATCCGTCGGGTAGGCGATCAGGCCGCCGCGGACCAGGACACCGACAATATGATCGAGTTGACGCGGGTTGGCGCCATAGGGGTTGATTTCGATTCGCTCGCTCATATTGGTCTATTTTACCCGTCTGGAGGTAATCTGCTCAATCTATTAACCAAGAAAGCGCAATAAAGACATAAATTCGATTGTTGAGCTTGAGCAAATGTCACAGTCAGGTACACTTCCTGTAAATACAGAGGGAATTTTATGTGGTATGTCATCCATGCGTCCGATCGTGAAAACAGTCTCGATGCGCGTAAAGCTGCCCGTCCCGCACACCTGGGACGGGTCCAGGAACTGATGGGGCAGGGACGTTTGCTGGTTGCGGGGCCTATGCCCAATATTGATTCTCCCGATCCCGGTCCGGCTGGTTTCAGTGGTTCCACCATTATTGCCGAGTTCGATTCGCTCGAAGATGCGCGGCAATGGGCCGCGAGTGATCCGTACGTGGAAGCCGGCGTCTATGAGTATGTCGACGTCAGGCCATTTATAAAGGCGCTGCCATGAGGGTCTGGAAATGAACGCGAGACGTGTTGACCGCATCCGTTTGCTGCTCGAACTGGCTTTCGAGCCGGAGTCACTGGAAGTGGTGGATGACAGTCACAAGCACGCTGGTCACGAGGGAGCGAAAAGCGGCCTGGGACATTTCAGCGTCTCGATCGTCAGCCCGCGTTTCAATGGAATGAAGATGCTGGCGCGTCACAGGGCAGTCTATGCCGCCCTGGACGATATGATGAAAACCGACATACATGCCCTGGCAATCGATGCCATCGCCAGCGATGAATTGTAAACCGTGTTACGGCAACTCGACGCAAACAGGGGGCTGCCAACCCTCTGCTCTGTGTTCCGCCACCACCGTGGTGCCGATGCCGCCGCGTACGTTGAAAACCGCAGTCAGACGCATGAACCGGGGGTTGGTGGCTTTGACCAGGTCGTTGAGTATCTCATTGGTGACCGCTTCATGAAATGCGCCTTCGTTCCTGAAACTCCAGACATACAATTTGAGGGATTTAAGTTCAACACATTGGCGGTCCGGAATATACTCGAGCGTCAGTGTGGCGAAGTCCGGCTGACCGGTTTTCGGACACAGACAAGTAAACTCCGGAATATCGATTCGAATGGTATAATCCCGTGCTGGCTGGGGGTTAGGAAACAGTTCCAGTTCCCGACTGGGCTGGGTCGTCATAATTTCACTCCGGAAAATAAAAATTGGATGGGCACTTTACTCATCTCTGACCACAGATTCAATCTATGCGACTGACTGCAATCAAGCTTGCTGGTTTTAAATCCTTTGTTGATGCGACCACTTTTACCGCACCGACCAACCTGACCGGTATTGTTGGGCCCAACGGCTGTGGCAAGTCGAACATCATCGACGCGGTCCGCTGGGTCATGGGTGAGGGCTCCGCAAAAGTCTTGCGCGGCGAGTCCATGGCTGACGTGATTTTTTCAGGTTCAAGCGGCCGCAAGCCCGTGGGCACCGCCACTGTCGAGTTGATCTTTGATAATTCGGACGGTCGTATTTCGGGCGAGTTTGCCGCTTTTAACGAGGTCTCGGTCAAGCGCCTGATAGGCCGGGACGGCATCTCCCAATATGCACTGAACGGCACCCGTTGCCGCCGCAAGGACGTCCGCGACCTTTTCCTGGGTACCGGTATCGGATCGAAGAGTTACTCGATCATTGAACAGGGCATGATCTCACAGGTGGTTGACGCCGGCCCGGAAGAGATCCGCTCACACCTCGAGGAGGCTGCCGGAATTTCGCGTTACAAGGAGCGTCGCCGCGAAACCGAGCGCCGTATCCAGCACACGCGCGAAAACCTCGAGCGCCTGACCGATTTGCGCGATGAAATCGCCAACCATCTGGGACGTTTGAAGCGCCAGGCCAATGCCGCCGAACGTTATAAGAAGCTGAAAATCGAGCAACGTGAACTCGAGTCAAACCTGTTGGCGTTGCAGTGGTTATCGCTGAAAAATGATGCGGAGATCGGCAAGTCCGGACTGTCGGTGCAGGAAACCGCGATGCAGGAGCAACTCGCCGAGCAGCGCGCCGCAGAAGCCCGCATGGAGGCTATACACCAGGAACAGGCGGGCGCCAGTGAAACATTCAACTCGGTGCAGGGCGAACTGTATTCCATAAGCAGTGATATTGCCCGGCTCGAACAGACTATCCAGCACAGCCGTGAAATCCAGACCCGGCAAAAGAAAGAATACGAAGAAACCTCTAATGCGCTGCAGGACATGGAAAAGCACATGGTGCTGGACCGGGCCCAGGTGGAGGATTTGACAGGCAAGCTGGCGGAAGTCGAGCCCGCCCTGGAAAATGCCCAACAAGAGGAGGCCAGCGCAGATGCTGAAATGCAAGCTGCCGAAGCCGAAGTGGCTGACTGGCAGGAGCGCCTGGAAAAGCATCACGTAAAAAACAATGAATTGAACCGTAAGGCCGACAGCCAGCGCGCAACGATTGCCATGCTCGATGGCCGTATGCAGGATGCATCGGTCCGTCTTCAGAAACTGGCCGGTGAAACTGTGGGGGTGGATGCAGGCGCGCTGAGCCAGGAAGTTAATGAGTTACAGAAACAGGCTGACGCGGTCGCGGCGCAACTGGCCGAGCAACAACAACTGCTCGAGTCAAGTCGTCAGAAACTGGAGACCCGCCGCCAGGAATTACGCGACGCCATCGCGCGACAACACGAACTGAAGGGTGAAATAAACCGGCGTGAAGGCAGGCTCGAGTCACTCAAGGCGTTGCAACAGGCCGCCCGGCAGGCCGGAAAGGGCGTTGCCTGGCTCGAGAGCAATGGTCTCAAGTCGGCCCCGCGGCTGGTCGAGCAACTCGATGTTGCCAAGGGCTGGGAGGCGGCGGTGGAGACCGTCCTGGGGTTCTGGCTGGATTCGGTGCTGGTTGACGATCCGGCGGCGTTATCGGCGCCGTTGGGCAGTCTGGCGACAGCGCAGGGTGCCGATGTTGAATTGACCCTGTTGGATAAGCACTCCACAGGCCTCAAGGCTGTCCCCGGCAGCCTGGCGGAGAAAGTGTCGGCGCCCGATGCCATAACCGCTCAGCTTAACCGCGTACAGATTGCCGACTCCCTGGAGTCTGCATTCAAAGCCATCTCCGGCACCCGGGACGGCTCATCCGTGATTACCGCCGAAGGCCAGTGGATCGGGCCGGGCTGGGTCAGGGTTGCGGGTAGCCAGTCTGGACAGGCGGGTATGCTGGCCAGGAAACAGGAAATAAAAACTCTGCAGGCCGAAGTCGCCGAACTGCAACGCGAATGGTCGGTCCTCAATGAAGCAAATCAGGCCGAGCGTGAAGCCTTGCCTGTTGCCGAAAAGGCGGGCCACGAACTACAACAGAAGGTCAATGATCTGCACCGGTCCAGCTCTGACCTGGGTAGTCGTGTGCGTGCCGGTCGCGGCAGGATCGATGACCTTAGCAAACGTCAAAAGCAGATCAGCGAAGAATCCGCCACCCTGCAAAAACGACAAGACGAGGACCAGGCGCAGATAAAGACCTTGCGTGCGGGTCTCGAGACGTTGCTGAACGAGATGGCTGCTACCGAAAAGGAACGCGCGGCGCTCGACGCTCAAAGACAATCTTTGCTGGAACGCAGGGAGAAGGCGCGCGCCCATGCCCGTGAAATACGCAACCAGCGCCACGAACTGGCATTGAAGACCGGATCGCGCCGCGCCAGCCTCGATTCCCTGCGCAACTCCCTGCAACGCATGGACACACAGTTTAGCCAGTTGCAGCAACGCTATCTGCAGTTGAGCGAGCAAATGGCGAAAAATGTGGACCCGCAGGAAGAGCACCGTGCGGCTATGGACGGCCTGTTGCAAGCCAGGGTGAATGTAGAACAGCGCCTGACCGCCGCCAGGGTGAAAATGCAGCAACTCGAAGCGGATTACCGTGAGTTGGATGCGGCCCGGCAACTCAGTGTCAGGCATATCGAGGAAATCCGCAGTTCACTGGAAAACGCACGATTGCAGCAACAGGAACTGGAGTTGACCGCCCGCAACCTGGCAAGACAGGTCGAGCACCTTGGACACCAGGTGACCGAGCTGGCGCAGGCCCTGCCTGAGGATGCCGACCCGCAGGCATGGCAGGAAGAGTTGGAGCGCCTGGGTGAGCGTATCACCCGGCTGGAACCTGTCAACCTGGCAGCCATTTCCGAATACGAGGAAGAACAAAAGCGCAAGGAATACATGGATGCCCAACATGAGGACCTGGTCAGTGCAATGAGCACACTCGAGGACGCGATCAAGAAAATCGATCGCAAGACCCGCACCCGCTTCAAAGACACGTTCGAGAGCGTCAACAAGGGTATACAGGAACTGTTCCCGAAATTATTTGGCGGTGGCCATGCTTATCTCGAGTTAACCGGTGATGACCTGCTGACCACGGGCGTATCGATCATGGCGCGTCCGCCGGGCAAGCGTATCAGCAGCATCAACCTGATGTCCGGTGGTGAAAAGGCATTGACGGCAGTTGCCTTTGTGTTTGCGATCTTCCGCCTGAATCCGGCGCCATTCTGCCTGCTGGACGAGGTCGACGCACCGCTGGACGATGCCAACGTCGGCCGTTTTACGGCGATGGTGAAGGAAATGTCCGAAACGGTGCAGTTTATCGTCGTCACTCATAATAAAATAACCATGGAAATGGCGCATCAACTCAGCGGCGTCACCATGCGGGAGCCCGGCGTTTCCCGATTGGTGCAGGTCGATATCGATGAAGCCGCCAAATTCGCGGGAGTCTAGGTGGTATTGGAATGGATATTTCAACTTTCAGATGGATCTTAGTTATAGTCGGGATTGCGATCGTTGCGGGAATTTTCCTGTTTGGCAACCCGGACCGGAAACGCAAACCACGCGCTTCACGTAAACGCGTCCACGCGCAACGGGTGAGACGTGAACCTGCGCTCAAATCCGAACCTCACGAGGGGCAGGATATTGAAGACGGTGACGAAGCCCTGCAAGCCGAGCTGGCAATTGGTCTGCCGCCCGATGATGCGATCGAGACGGACAGCCATGTTGAAAAGCGCATAGAACCCAGGTTGGACAGCAAGCCAAAAACGCCGGCTGCACCGCTTCCTGATAAGATCGTCACGTTGTTCCTGCAGGCCCGTGATAACCACATCATTACCGGGATCGAATTACTCGATGCCTCGCTAAAGTCGGGCCTGGTGTTTGGCAGCCACGACATTTTTCATCGTATCCACGAAGAGGACGTCGAACCCGTGTTCAGCATGGCCAACCTGACCAAGCCGGGCTCTTTTGACAAAACCGCCTGGAACACCATGGAAATCCGCGGTGTGACGATGTTCATGACACTACCTGGACCGAGAAATGCCCTGGACGCCTGGGATTCGATGCTTGCGACAAGCCGCAGGCTGGCCGAGTTGTTACATGCCGATCTGCTGGATGATCAACGCCAGGTGTTCACCCGTCAGCGCTCCTTGCAGATCAAGGAAGAACTGCGCGAATACGAACGGCAGAAAAACCCAGGCTCATGACGCCCGTTGAGGCACAAAAACGTGCTGATGAACTGCGGCGCTTGCTCGAACACCACAATTACAGATATTACGTCCTCGATGACCCGGAAGTTCCCGACGCCGAATACGACCGCTTGATGCGGGAGCTCGAGGGGATTGAATCCAGTTACCCCGAGCTGGTCACACCCGATTCACCTACGCAACGTGTCAGCGGTACACCGCAGGCGGGTTTTGAAACCGTCCGTCATCGCGTGCCGATGTTGTCCCTGGCGAACGCGTTTTCCGATGAAGAGGTGGCCGATTTCAATCGTCGTGTCGAACAGGGCCTGGAGCAAGAACACATTGTCTACGCGGCAGAGCCAAAGATGGATGGTGTGGCTATTTCATTGACATACGAAGGTGGCTTGCTGACCACGGCAGCGACCCGCGGAGATGGCGAACGGGGTGAGGACGTTACTTCCAACGTGCGTACCATACGTGCCGTGCCCTTAAGGCTTTGTGGTGAAGGCTGGCCGCCGCTGCTCGAGGTCCGTGGCGAGATTTATATGCCGCGGGCCGGTTTTGAAGCTTTTAACCGCCGGGCGCTCGAGATGGGCGAGAAACCCCTGGTCAATCCACGCAACGGCGCCGCCGGCAGCCTGAGGCAGCTTGACCCGCAATTGACCGCCAAGAGACCGCTCGCGTTTTTCGCCTACGGCACGGCGACCCGCGACAACCTGCCCGAAACACAGTACGGAGCGCTGACGCGTTTGCGCGACTGGGGCTTTCCCGTCAACCCCGAGATCAGACGGGTCAAGGGCCTGGAAGGCTGTCTCGGCTACCACAAGCGCATGGGTGAGCTGCGTACAAGGCTGGGCTACGACATCGATGGTGTGGTCTACAAGGTCGATCGATTCGACCAGCAGGGTTATCTTGGTTTTATCAGTAAATCGCCGCGTTGGGCGCTGGCTCACAAGTTTCCGGCCGAAGAGGAATTGACCCGCTTGCTGGATATCGATGTGCAGGTGGGCCGCACAGGTGCATTGACACCGGTGGCGCGGTTGGAACCGGTCTTTGTCGGCGGTGTAACGGTCACCAACGCCACGCTTCACAATGAAGATGAAATACGCCGCAAGGATATCAGGGCGGGTGACTGGGTCGTGGTGCGCAGGGCCGGAGATGTGATTCCCGAGGTGGCGCGCGCCATTCATGAGCGACGCGAAACAGACCTCCCGGAATTTCACATGCCAACGACCTGCCCGGTATGCGGTTCAGCCGTTGAGCGTGTGGAAGGTGAGGCGGTCGCCCGGTGCACGGGCGCGCTGATCTGTCCTGCCCAGATCAAACACGGCATCCGTCATTTTGCCACGCGCAAGGCGATGGATATCGAAGGCCTGGGCGATAAGCTGGTTGATCAATTGGTCGAGCAGGGGCTGGTGCACACGGTGGCCGATCTCTATCACCTGACCCATGAGCAGATCGCTTCCATGGAGAGGATGGGTGGCAAGTCGGCTGATAACCTGCTGAAGGCCCTCGAAGCCAGCAAAAAGCCGCCGTTAGACCGATTGCTGTACGCGCTTGGTATCCGCGAGGTAGGGGAGGTGACGGCACATTCGCTGGCCGCCCATTTCGGAACGATGCAGGCGCTTCAGGACGCCTCGGAAGAGACTCTGACCGAGGTTGCCGATGTCGGTCCGGTCGTTGCCAGTCACGTTGCGCATTTTTTCCAGCAGGAAAAGAATCGCCGGGTTATCCAGGCATTGAGAGACGCCGGTGTAGACTGGCAAGCGGTCGAAAAAAACACCGGCGAACAACCGCTGGCCGGTGAAACCTGGGTGCTGACGGGTGCGTTGTCCATGCCCCGGATACAGGCCAAAAACCTGCTTGAGAGCCTGGGGGCGAAGGTCAGCGGCAGTGTTTCCGCCAAGACCAGTTGTGTGCTTGCTGGTGAAGCCGCCGGATCCAAGCTCACCAAGGCCGAGAAACTGGGTGTAAAAATCATTTCCGAGTCCGACTTCATCGACTACCTGGCCAGCCAGGACATCGAGATTTCTTAGGCCAAAGCGTACCCGTGGTACCTGCGTGACGGCCCGCCGGGGGATTTAACGCGCCACACGTGAAAGTAACTCAGCGCTTATTTATCTTGTGTGAACCTGAACCGATACAACGGCGCCGGCTTTTTTTCAGTGGTGACGTAAACAGCCTTGCCGTCTGCTGAGTAGCTGATCGCCTCATTCTGAACGGCGGGCGGGCCGACGACTTCTAACGGCTCTTTTCGCAATACGTCAAGCCAGGACTCACCGGTTTCGCGTTGAAAACGGTACAGGCTTCGATAGGTGATGATGACCATCTCGCTGCCGTCGGGGGAGATATCCATACCGGTTGGTTGTGATATGAAATCGGTCCTTCCAACGAATTGAAAACGGTCCCGGGATGTTGGCGGCCGCAATCTTGCCATATCGCCAAGGTATATCAGTTCAGCCTGGTGCTCGGTTAACGCTGTTACGAGATCCACGGCGTACAAACGCGGCGGCTTATCGCGTTTGCTCAACAACAAAATCTGCTCGTTGACCGGGTCATAAGCCATGGCCTCGCAATCACGCGGGCCGTCCGGATAGGTCAGTTCCAACGCGTGTTGCAACAGCTGTTGACCGGAATACCGGTCGAATTTACCGGTACGGGGTTCTTCTGCAAAATACAGTTTGATCGAACTGCGTCTTGCCATGTTATCGCCTATATCCCCGGCCACGATCCAACGCCCGGCGCCGACGGGCACCGAGGTGATATCTTCCCAATCCTTGTTTTTGGCGGGGACTATCGCTACGGAGCCGAGATCGGCGCCGTTCTCATCAATGGCGTATAAAACCGGCTCGCCTTCATCGTTATGCACAAAAAAATCACCCTCATACGAGTAACTCGCCTGCATGCCGCTGGCTTCCATGATCTGGTCCGATGCCAGCCATCCGGTTTGTTCCATGGTCACTGGTTGAGATTTTTTTTCAACAGTTTGCTGACCTGTTAGCGGGTCACAGGCTCCGAGCAGGAGTATTGCCAGTGCGGTCGGGCCCATGATTATTTTGGAGTGCATATGCCATTGTAAAGGGCAATGCTTACGCGGTGAAGAAGGGGTCTGTGAAAAGTGCCAAACCGACCCTCACAGTCACGCGATATTTGCCGGTTAAAGAAAAATAAAAGAATTACAAAGCATACTTCTGTGCTGATAATATGAGTAGCTGCAAAACTGCGAGGTTTGTGACACGAATGGACTTCCCCCAAGTGCCCAACATGCATGCACTGGTCATGTTATTCATGACCGGCGTGGCACTGTTCCTGTTCTCCCGGGAGAAGATTCAGATCGAGTCTTCCAGCCTGGCGATCCTGGTCATGGTGGTCGTTGGTTTCCAGGTGTTTCCGTTCGAAGGCCCGCGCGGGACCATCGAACCTATGAGCTTTTTTTATGGCTTTGGACACGAGGCGCTGATCGCGGTCTGCGCCTTGATGATCGCCGGTGAAGCACTTGCACGGACAGGTGCTCTCGAACCTGTCGCGAGACGCTTGGCAAAACTTTGGAAATGGAGTCCAAAGTTTGCATTGCTGCTGACACTGATCGTCGCTGCCTGCCTCAGCGCGTTCATGAACAAC
>DATCZY010000394.1:0-6957 GCA_036525655.1 Lysobacterales bacterium
GCACTGCGATTGTTGATAAAGCTTCAAAACTGATCTGCCGGGGCGCCAGTGGGGTGCAGTAGCTTTCTTCCGGGCTCGCTGTGAATGCGTCCCTGTACGCTCGAGCTCGACTCCTGTCTCGCACGGCCCTGAAGAAAGCTACTGCACCCCACTTGCTAGGCGGTTACTCTCGAGACTGAGCCTTACAAACAAAGCGAAAGCGCGCCCCAACAAACAATCATTATGGCCCTCAAAGGGCGGGCGAATGGCAGAATGCGGCCCGGAAGATTTTGGTGCTGTACACAATTTGCGCCTTCGGGTAACGTTTGGAAACCGAACTAATGCGGGGCTGCATGGTGTGACCCAATCTCTACTGGTACTTCAAAAAGACGCTACCCCTGTCAGCGGAAAGCAGGCGAACAACTTCAGGTTTTCCGGTTATCACTATGATCCCGCAAGCGGTGAAGCGTCGCTTTGCTACGAGGTCGACGGGCTCGAGCTATGTGAAAAAATTGTCTTTCCATGGGCGCCGTGGCCCGTGGATGCATCACGCCAGGCGGCCTTTTACCGGGCACTGGAATTGCTTCACCTGGTTGCCGGCATCAGCTATTACAAAGCGGGTCTGGCCGTGCATATCGATACCGGTGAAAGCAGGCTTGACCGGGTCATGGCCGAATTCCTGAATGATTTGTACCTCAATGGCCTGGCTGAATTTGCTTATGTCAATCAGCTGGATTTGCATGGGCTGATAGATTTCGAAATAAATACCGGTGAAACAGCGGGGACGCAGGACCCGTCCTGGCAACATCCTTTATCGTATCCGGTCGATTTGCCCGAGCGGGCTCTGGTGGCCATGGGTGGCGGCAAGGACAGCCTGGTCTGTCTGCAGATGCTCAGGGATGCGGGTATCGAGGTCCAGCCGGTCTGCGTCGGTGGTTCCACCCTGATCGGCGAAACGGTTAAAGCGGCGGGTCTGCCGCTGATCCGGATTCGCCGGGAGCTTTCTGCCGGACTTACCGAATTGAATGCCGGCGGCGCCTGGAACGGCCACGTGCCGGTAACGGCAATCAATTCGGCTATTCTGTTGTGCGCTGGTCTTTTGTACGGTTACCGTTACGTCGTGTTCGCCAATGAATCATCAGCAAGTGAAGCGACGTTGAAAGACGGACAGGGTCGCGAGGTCAACCACCAATACAGTAAAAGTCTTGAATTTGAACAAGCCTTTGCCACCGTGGTGAAGCAGCATGTCTCACCCGATATCGAGTATTTCTCACTGCTGCGTCCTTTCAGCGAAATGGCCGTCGCCCGGCGGTTCTCGAAAATGACCGGGTTTCATGAAGTATTTTCGAGCTGTAACCGTAATTTTCATCAGGATGGCTCGCATATAGCGGGTCGCTGGTGCCTGGATTGTCCCAAGTGCCGGTTTGCAGCCCTGGCGTTGGCGCCGTTTTTGACCCCGCAACAGTTACTGGCAATCCAGGGCGCGGACCTGCTGGATCAGGAAGGTCAGCTACAGGGTTTCAAAGCCCTGTGCGGATTGGGGGAGCAAAAGCCTTTCGAGTGTGTAGGTACTGTCGCCGAGAGCCGCGCGGCAGTGAGGTTGCTGGCGGCCGATCCTCGTTGGCAGGATAAGAAGGTTGTGAGCGAGCTGGCCGCTTATGAGGAGATCAAGCAAGCCGCTGAGCTTGCACAATACCTGGAATCCGTAAATGAACACCGTATACCCGCTGCAATTCTGGACAAGCTGAATGCGTTTTAGCGAAATGGAAGACCGCCGCGTCGGTATTCTCGGTATGGGCCGGGAAGGTCGGGCGGTATGGCGTCATATACGGCGGCGTTTTCCGCATAAGCCGCTGTCTCTATTCTCGGAATCCGCCATCGACGAGGCGTTTCGGCAACAACTTGACCCGGCGATCGATACATACCATTTGGGCCCACTGGATATTTCACAGTTGGGGCGTTTTGACCTGCTGGTCCGTTCTGCCGGCATCAGCATTTACCGTGATGAACTTGCAGCGCTGCGCTCCCTGGGTGTGCAATTTACCACCGCATCCAGCCTCTGGTTTGCTGAAAACCCCACGGCAAAAACCATCTGCATCAGCGGCACGCTGGGTAAAAGCACAACGGCAAAACTGATTGCGCACCTGCTCAACCAGGCGGGTGTCAAAGCCTGTCTTGCCGGCAATATCGGCAGGCCGATGCTGGACTGTGAAAGCGAGGGGGCAGACTGGTGGGTGATTGAATTATCCAGTTACCAGATTTCAGATCTTGAAGCGAAACCGGATGTCGCCGTGTTGCTGAATGTCAGCCAGGAGCACCTCGACTGGCACCGGGGGTTTGAACGTTACCGGGCAGATAAATTGAGACTCGCCGGCCTGGCTTCCGAGGGCCGGGTCATTGCGAATTTTTCTGACAGTGTGCTCAGGGAAAACTTAAAGACCCATCCGGGTGTTACCTGGTTTAACAGGACAGGGCATTGGCAGGCGGGCAAAGACAGTGTTTATCGCCTGTCTGGTGTCTCCGCCAACAGGCAGGTTCAAATTGCCGCACCCGCTTCATTGCCGGGTGAGCACAATATGCAGAACCTCGCGGCGGCGTTGACGGTGCTTGAATCGCTGGGTTTGAATATTGCCCGGCTGGATGAGGGGCTGTCTGCGTTTAGCGGACTGCCGCATCGCTTACAACTCATCGGTGAAAAAGCCGGCATCCGCTATATCGATGACAGTATTTCAACCACACCGGTTTCAGTGGCGGCAGCTTTACAGACGCTGGGCACCCGGGGTGTTGTTTTGTTGCTCGGTGGTATGGACAGGGGGTTGGACTGGAGCGGGTTTGCCGATGGCATGCTGGACAATGAGCCCTTCGCCATCATCGGTCTGCCGGATAATGGTCCGGGAATTTTAGAAAGTTTAAAAGCGGCAGGTGTGCGGCCAAAAGGCGGTCTTTACGAGGTAGCGGGTTTGCAGGAAGCTGTCTCGCTGGCAGAAAAACTGGTGCCTGAAAAAGGCTGTATTTTGCTCTCCCCTGGCGCTCCGAGCTTTCCGCATTTCAGGGATTATGAGGATCGCGGCGATCAATTCAAAAGGTATTCGGGTTTTTAATGGGGACCCGGCTATTGAAAAATGACCTTTTCGCACCCATAAAAAAAGGCCGCGGGACGAGGGTGAGGAGTGCATATACCCATTAGGCTGAGGGAGAGACCAATTGCCCGCGGCCTCTGTAAAGCATAGACACTAGGTGCACGGAAATAGTTTCAAAATTTTTATAAATTAAATGGAGTTGTAACATGACAGACACATCCAACCAGATTTTGGCGGAAATGAATACCAGCAAAGGCGTTATTCATCTTCGTTTGTACCCGCAACAGGCGCCTGTAACGGTGGCCAATTTTGTAAACCTCGCAAAACGCGGATTTTATGACGGACTCAATTTCCACCGGGTAATTGACAATTTTATGATCCAGGGTGGTTGTCCGCTCGGTTCGGGTACTGGCGGACCCGGCTACAAATTTGAGGATGAGTGTACTCCTGAACTCAGGCATGATGCTCCGGGCAAGCTTTCGATGGCAAATGCAGGTCCTGGCACCAATGGCAGTCAGTTTTTTATCACCCATGTCGAAACACCCTGGCTGGACGGCAAGCACACGGTATTTGGCAGCGTGATTTCGGCGGACGATCAGGCCGTGGTCAATGCGATAGCCGGTGGTGACGACCTTATTTCCGTAACCGTCACAGGTGGTGATGATTTGCTAGAGCAGCAATCGGATCGTGTATCTGAATGGAATGCAAGGCTGGACCGTTAATTTTTGAATTAGCGTCCGTTTAGCGATTGCGTTGGATAATTGAATTGGTGGGTCGACAGTTCCACCAATTTAATGATCGCGGTCAACGCTGTAGTCAGCCAGTTGTTCCAGTGCGGTACGCCAGGGTGATTCAGCCAGTATGCCGATTGCCTGCCTTGCCTCGGTTGCGTGTTGCCTGGCGATCTTCATCGCCAAGTTGATTGAATCGGTTTTTTCAATAACGGCAAGGACAGCACCGAGGTCATCCGCACCACCGTTGCGGACTGCTGCGTCAAGCAACTCACGTTCCTGTTCATTGCACCGTTCACGGGCGAGTATCAGTGGCAAGGTCGGCTTGCCTTCTTCAAGATCAGCACCGGCGTTTTTCCCCATGGTGTCGGCGTCGCCTTTGTAATCGAGCACGTCGTCTGCGATCTGAAAAGCTGAGCCAAGAAGGTTGCCGTAGGTCATCAGTGCGCGTTCGACTTCCGGTGATTTATCACTGATGATGGCGGCCAGCCTGCAGGCGGCTTCAAACAGCTTGGCGGTCTTATTTTCAATCACCTGCATATACCGGTGTTGGTCGACTTCCGGATCACCCATATTCAGAAGTTGCTGCACCTCACCTTCAGCAATGGTGTTGGTGGTGTCCGCCAGTACTTCCATGACACGCATCGAATCGAGTCCCACCATCATTTGAAAGCTGCGCGAGTAAAGGAAGTCGCCGACCAGCACGCTTGCCGCATTACCCCATACCGCATGCGCGGTTTGCTGACCACGGCGCAGGTCGGATTCATCAACCACGTCATCATGTAATAGTGTGGCGGTATGGATAAACTCAATAATGGCTGCGAGCGGTATATGGTTCTGCCCCCTGTAGTCGCAGGCATGCGCACAGAGCGTGAGCAGCATCGGCCGCAAACGCTTGCCTCCACTGGCAACGATATAGTTGGCAATCTGGTTGATCAGCACCACGTCAGACTTGAGACTGTCCTGGATACAGATATCCACCTGTCTCATATCAGGCGCACTTAGCGAGATAATTTTTTCAAGCGGTGTGGAGGTGCCTGTCCTGGTCGGTTCGGGGCTGAATGTCATACGCATGCTCTGTTGTTTCGGGAATTATAAATGATTGTGTTACCGGCTTTAACAATTCCCATGAATTATTAGTGTATGCACCCTATACTGTGCGGCCATTCGGTTTATAACTTTAAGGAACTCGCATTTGTTCGGTCAATTAGATTCAGTTGAACTGCGCACTGGTTTAACGCTCGCAGGTGTCATCGCTTTGCGCATGCTGGGCCTGTTCATGATTTTGCCCGTTTTCATGTTGCTGGCGGCAGACATCCCTGGATTCAGCCCCGCCAAAGCGGGCCTGGCCGTTGGTGTGTATGGCCTCACCCAGGCAATTCTGCAACAGCCATTCGGAAAACTATCCGATCGCTTCGGGCGCAGGCCGGTCATGTTGGCCGGCCTCGGAGTATTTGCGTTGGGTGGTATTGTTGCAGCCTTAGCCAGTTCAATCGAAATGATTATCGCAGGGCGCGCATTGCAGGGTTGCGGTGCTGTTGCGGGGGTGGCCCTGGCATTTGCCGCTGACCATACACGACTCCAGAATCGAAGTGTGATCATGGCCATCATTGGTATGGGTATTGGTGCTTCATTCCTGTTGTCCATGATGATTTCGGTACCGCTATCAACTCTTTTGGGTCTGAGAGGGCTCTTCTGGTTGACAGCGGTATTCGGCGTATTGGGAATTATGTTGGTCCTCAGCTTGCCCAAAAAACAGGTCCAAAACGATGAGGTCCTACAGGAATCCGCGAAATCCGCCACTATCTGGTTATTCGCACTTTCAGTATTCTTGTTACATGCAGCAATGACCGCGTTGTTTGTGGTCTTGCCGGGCATGCTGGTCAGCCAGTTTGGTTTCGAGCTTGAGTACCACTGGCGCATTTATGTTCCGTCCATGCTGGGATCAGTGATACTGGTGTTCCCGCTATTGAGATATATCACGGCCGGTAACCAGGAAAAGCGCGCAATGCCGCTGGCATTCCTGGTGCTCGGCGGGGCCCTGGCCCTGATGTCTCTTGGGCAGTCTTTGGGTGTCATATTGGTGTTTGCTTTGGCTTTCTTTTTGGCGTTCAATTTGCTGGAAGCCGCGATGCCATCAATGGTAAGCCGCTTGAGCGGCACGTCCGGTCGCGGACAAAAAATGGGCTTGTATACGACATTCCAGTTTCTGGGCGCATTTGCAGGTGGACTGGGTGGTGGCTGGTTGCTGGGATCCAGTGGAAATATGGTGACCTTGAGCGTAGTGGGATTGCTTTGTATGTCGTGGGCGGTAACCATGCATCTATGGTTGAAGTTCACCAATAGCAGACAGCAGGCGTGACCTTGTATGCTACACTTCAGGGTCTAAATTTGAACGGCGAAGCGGCGCTTCGCAAAGCAGGAGAGGCTAGATGGCAAGAGGTATAAATAAAGTAATTCTGGTAGGTAACCTGGGCAAGGACCCGGAGATTAAATACACCGCCAGTGGTGGGGCAATCGCCAACTTAACCATAGCAACATCGGATAGTTGGAACGACAAGCAAACCGGCGAGAAAGTAGAAAAAACTGAATGGCATCGGGTTGTGGCGTTTCAGCGCCTGGCTGAAATAATGGGTGAGTATCTTAAAAAAGGCAGCCAGGTTTACATTGAAGGCAAGCTTCAAACCCGCAAATGGCAGGATCAGAATGGGCAGGATCGTTATACAACGGAGATTGTTGCCAACGATATGCAAATGCTTGGCGGCCGGGGTGGAGACGCCGGTGGCCAACCGCAAGGCGGCGGTGGCGGTTTCCGTAAGAATACCTCAGCACCGGCCGAACCGGCGAAGCCGGCCTATGAGAACGATTTTGCCGATGACGATATCCCTTTCTGAAAGCTGAGGTTCCCAGACGAGTTTGAGCGTGATTTCAGTCTGGCGAGCTAAGTCTGTGAAACCCCGGTATTACGAAAAATTTAACGGTGATTTAGCCAATGGAACAGAATAGAAAAGGCATCATCCTGGCGGGGGGAAGCGGCACCCGCCTGTATCCGATCACCCGGGTTATAAGCAAACAACTGCTGCCGGTGTATGACAAGCCGATGATCTATTATCCGCTGTCCACGCTGATGCAGGCGGGGATCAGGGAAATACTCGTTATTACCACGC
>DATCZY010000395.1:0-4670 GCA_036525655.1 Lysobacterales bacterium
CGGCCCAGGACCCTGGAGTTTTTTCAATGCTTAAGAATATCAACAAAATTCTCGTAGCCAACCGCGGTGAGATCGCCATACGCATCCTGCGGGCGGCATCCGAACTGGGGATTCGCACCATCAGCGTGTACACGCACGAGGACCGTTTCTCGCCGCACCGGTACAAGGCCGACGAGGCCTACCAGATCGGCGAGGACGATGAACCCCTCAAGCCTTACCTCGACATCGATGCGATGATCGAAGTGGCCAGGCTGAACGAGGTGGATGCGATTCACCCTGGTTATGGCTTTCTGTCGGAAAATGTCGAGTTCGCCAGGCGCTGCCGCCAGGAAGGCATCATCTTTGTCGGGCCGACGCCGGAAGCGATGGCCATGCTGGGCGACAAGGTTCAGGCCAAGACCAACGCAATCGCCGCCGGTATCCCGGTTATCGAAGACAGTCACGAAAAACTGGACAACGTTGAAATTGCGCGCTCCGAGGCTGCGCGTATCGGTTACCCGGTGATGTTAAAAGCGACCGCCGGTGGTGGCGGGCGTGGCATGCGCGTGATACGCAGCGAGAGCGAGCTTAAAAAGGCCTATGCCGAGGCCCGTGGCGAGGCCGGCAAGGCCTTTGGAAACGACACGGTGTTTCTTGAGAAATTCATCGAATCTCCCAAACATATCGAAGTCCAGATACTGGGCGATAACGAGGGCAACCTGGTTCACCTGTTTGAGCGCGATTGCTCGGTGCAGCGCCGCTTCCAGAAAGTGGTAGAGGTCGCACCGAGTTTTGCGTTAAAGGAAGAGACACGGCAAAAGTTATTCGAATACGCTTTGGCGATTACACGGCATGTCAATTACAGCAACGCCGGTACCGTCGAGTTCCTCGTCGACAAGCAGGAAAACATCTATTTCATCGAGGTCAACCCGCGTATCCAGGTAGAGCATACGGTTACGGAACAAATAACCGGCATCGATATCGTCCGCAGCCAGATTCAGATAGCGCGCGGTTGCCTGCTGAGAGATCCTGAACTCCGGCTCAAATCCCAGGCCGATGTCCAGTGCCGGGGTTATGCAATTCAGTGCCGGATCACCACGGAAGATCCGGAAAATGGTTTTCAGCCGGATTATGGCACGCTGATCGCCTACCGCAGCGCCGCGGGTTTCGGCATCCGCCTCGATGTCGGCGCGGCCTATACCGGCGCCCAGGTATCACCCTTTTTCGATTCGATGCTGGTCAAGGTGACTGCCTGGGGCAGAACCCTGAGCGGGGCGATTGAACGCGGTCATCGCGCCCTGCGTGAATTCCGTATCCGTGGGGTCAAGACCAATATCGGGTTTCTGCAAAATGTATTGCGCCACCCGACCTTCGTATTCGGTGAAGCCACGGTTGATTTCATCGACACCCATCCGGAGTTGTTTGAAATCACGCAACGCTTCGATCGCGCAACCAAGACCCTGCGTTACATCGCCAACCTGACCGTCAACGGCAATCCTGATATCGGCGCTTTCGATAACCAGCGGACATTTCGCAAGCCGCATGTGCCGCAATTCGACCGTTTGTCGGAATACCCGCGGGGCAGCAAGAACCTGTTGGACGAAATGGGCCCGGAAGCATTCTGCAAGATGATCCGCGGGCAAAAGAACATTTTCTACACCGACACCACTTTGCGTGATGCGCACCAGTCGCTACTGGCAACCCGTGTAAGAACCCTTGACATGCTGGCGGTAGCCGAAGGCTTTGCCAAGGCCCATCCACAGGTATTCTCGCTGGAAATGTGGGGTGGTGCGACCTTTGACGTATCCCTGCGCTTTTTGCGTGAGTGTCCCTGGCAGCGTTTGCAACAACTGCGCAAGGCGGTCCCCAACATACTCCTGCAGATGTTATTCCGTGGATCGAACGCGGTCGGTTACAAGGCCTACCCGGATAACCTGATTGAAAAATTTATCGAGAAATCCTGGGAAAACGGTATCGATGTGTTCCGTATCTTCGATTCGCTGAACTGGATTGAGGGCATGCGCCGGTCGATCCAGGTCGTGCGGGAAAGGACCGGTGGTATCGCCGAGGCGACCATCTGTTATACCGGCGATGTGCTCAATACCGATCCGGCCAACCGCTACAACATGCAGTACTACCTCGATATGGCGAGACGTCTGGAAGACGAGGGTGCGCACATGCTGGCATTGAAGGATATGGCCGGTCTGCTCAAGCCGTATGCCGCCGAGGTGCTGATCCCGGCGCTGCGGGCGGCGGTGGATATCCCCATACACCTGCATACCCATGACACCTCGTCGATGCAGAGCGCGACCCTGCTCAAAGCGATAGAAGCGGATGTGGACATCGTGGACGTCTGCCTGAGTTCGATGTCGGGTCTGACCTCACAGGTCAATATGAATTCGTTGATCGCGGTGATGCAGGGTCACGAGCGCGAGCAGCCATTCAACCTGCCTTCATTGAACCAGTATGCCAATTACTGGGAGGCTGTACGTGAGATTTACTACCCGTTCGAGTCCGGTTTGAAGGCCGGCACGGCGGAGGTTTATGAACACGAGATACCGGGCGGTCAGTACTCCAATTTACGACCGCAGGCGATTGCGCTGGGTTTGGAACACCGCTTTGAACAGATCAAGAAAAATTACGCCACGGTGAACCGGATGTTCGGTGATATCGTCAAGGTCACGCCGTCTTCCAAGGTGGTCGGTGACATGGCAATGTTCATGACCGCGAACGGCCTGGAAGAGAAAGACGTGATGGCCCAGGGCGACACGCTGGCCTTCCCGGAATCGGTCATTGACCTGTTCTCCGGCAAGCTTGGCCAGATGGAAGGCGGTTTCCCCGCCGAGCTTTCCGCGTTGGTGCTCAAGGGCAGGAAACCACTGACAGGGCCTCCCGGGGAGGCGCTTGACCCGGTTGATTTCGAGGCGGAGTTTGCCGCATTCAAAGAAAAGTTCGATGACACATTGACGGAACTCGACTTTCTTTCCTATGAAATGTACCCGGATGTTTTTCGCGGTTACTACGAGCATCAGAAAGAGTTTGGTGAAGTCCATTACCTGCCCACGCACACTTTCTTTTACGGCTTGAAACAGGGGGACGAAATCCTCGTCAAGCTGCAGCGTGGCAAAACCATTGTCATCCGCTATATCTACCGCTCCCACGTCGACGATAACGGCTTTTGCCGTGTCACTTTCGAACTCAACGGCCAGGCGCGCAGCGTACAGGTGCGTGATGAGACGGTGGTGCCCAAGACCGCCGCCAATCGCAAAGCCCTGGCGCGCAATGAGATCGGCTCACCGCTGATGGGCCGTCTGGCAGCGGTGCTGGTGGCCGCTGGGGATGTGGTTGAAAAGGATACACCGGTATTCGTCATCGAGGCGATGAAAATGGAGACCACGATAACCGCGCCGTATGAGAGCACTATCAAGACGGTGCACCTGCAGGCCGGCGAGTTGGTCGGGCAGGGTGACCTGGTTATTGAGTTGGAGTAGGCCGGCCATTGATGGCTTTTGACCCGCGTTTCCAATGCTCGCTCTTTTAGTCGCAAATTTCCGCTGTCGATGGAATTTTATGTGACCGGCCCGTTCTAATAAAACGTAGTACACGTTCTTTCGTAAGGCCCTTGACGAAAGAAGGAGCCGTCAAAGATGGGCATGTTGTACCGTGCTTCGGTCAAGATAAAGAGATTCTGGATTTATTTCCTGATGGTCACACTCATGCCTGCATCCGGCATCACATTGGATGATCAAACCACGCTGACGAACGAAAATCCCGTTGTTGAGAGCGCCAACCGGCGGGCCATCATGCTGGATGTGCAGGGGCCGATTGGACCGGCTACAGCGGAATACCTCATCGATTCGCTGCAAAAATCGTCAGACCTGAATGCCGAACTGGTGATCATTCGCATGGATACGCCTGGCGGCCTGGATGCTTCCACGCGCGATATCATCAAGGCGATTCTCAACTCGCCTGTGCCGGTGGCGACCTTCGTTACACCGGATGGTGCGCGTGCCGCCAGCGCCGGCATGTACATACTGCTCGCCAGTCACATCGCAGCCATGAGCCCTGCAACCAATGTCGGGGCAGCCACACCTGTTTCCATTATCGGCGGTGGACAACCGGATCAAAAACGAGGCTCCGCTGAGAACGGTGAAGGCGATAAACCGGATAACGATAGCGGCAAGGCCATGGAGCAGAAGGTGATAAACGACGCGGTCGCCTACGCGCGTGGGCTGGCAAACAAACACGGACGAAATGCCGATTGGGCGGAACTCGCGGTTCGCGAAGCCGCCAGCATCACCGCCGAGAAGGCGCTGGAGGCCGGTGTGATCGATCTGATCGCAACTGATACCGGCGACCTGCTGAAGCAGATAGATGGAAAAACCGTCAGGGTGCGCGACCACGATTGGATACTGAACACTGCTTCATTGCAAACCGAGACACTCGAGCCGAGTTGGAAAAGCGAATTGCTGGGCGTCATTACCAGCCCGACAATCGCATATCTGCTGCTGCTGGTCGGTGTCTATGGACTCTTTTTTGAGGGCTACAACCCCGGGGCAATATTTCCCGGCGTCATCGGCGCCATTTGCCTGCTCGTTGCGCTTTATGCATTCCAGATGCTGCCGGTGAATTACGCAGGTTTCGCGTTGCTGGCGCTCGGCATCATCCTGATGATAGGCGAGGCGATGGCG
>DATCZY010000396.1:0-4382 GCA_036525655.1 Lysobacterales bacterium
CACAGCCGACAACGAGGACCCATGACACACGTACTTGTCACACGCCCTATTGAAGCCGCGCAGCAGTTGGCTGACCAGTTGGGCGTGCTCGGCTTGTCTCCCGTCGCAATGCCCTTTTATACATTCGCCGCCCGCCGGCCTGGTATTGATTTAAGTGTGACCTGGTCTGTAGAAAAAACGCGCAAGCTGGCAGTTTTTACGAGTCCGCGCGCGGTCCAGTTCGGGCTGGCATACCTCCCCGGGCAAAATATGCCGGGTGACCTGGAGGTTGCCGTTGTCGGGTCAGCCACGCGCGCCAGCCTCGAAGCCGCGGGTTACCCGGTTCACATACAGGCCGACAGCGGCTTTACCAGTGAAGACCTTTTGCAGGCGCCCGGTCTGGCCGAAAACCCGGGCGTGGCCGTTATATTTTGTGCGCCGGAAGGCCGCGAGACCATCGCGGAGGGTTTGCAAAGCCTGGGTTGGAAGACCGAAAAGGCGATGGTTTATGAGCGTGTACCGCTGCAACCTGATCCCGGGCAACTTGCCCGTTTACGCAATTGCGGTGATTTAATCAGTATCTGGACCAGTGTTTCCGCGCTGAAAATTGCAGAACAATACCTGCCCCGGGATGTGTGGGGTAAAATACTGGCATCGCCGGCACTGGTGATCTCATCGCGTATCCAGCATCATTTAAAACAACTGGGTGCGAGCAGTGTTGAGCTGGCCGATGGTCCGGGAAACCCCGAGTTGTTGCGCTCCGTAGCGCGACTGAAGGGGCAGCAAGGCGTCGGCTGAGCCCGTCGCAAGTCTTTTAAAGGTGCCAAATTGTAAGGATTTGGTTAGCATCAACAGGAACCGACCTGGCAAGCATCTACAGGCCTCAGCATGGAAAGAAAACAATTGAACTCAGAGATTGATAACTTGACCAGCGATCCGGCGATGGACAGGCTGTTGGAGGAGAAGAGGCGCGTCTCGTCAGGCACAGCCATTGCGATACTGGCCCTGCTGGTGGCCATGGCCGCCGTCAGCGCGACAGGTTGGCAATGGTGGCATACGAGGATGGCGGACCCGGAAGAGGCCTTGCAAGCAGAAGTCATAACAGGTCTGCAGGAAAGCCAGAAACAGTTTGAAGTGTCCCTCGCATCCCTTGAAGAACGCCTTGGGGCGGCGAAGGCCACCGTCAATGCAGATGAACTGTCGCGCCGTGAAGAGCGGCTCAAAGCGGTTGAAAGCCAGTTGGCCGGTTTGCAGGAAAAGGCGGGTCAGGAGCAGGCTTCGGTCAGCGCGGTCCAGGCTAGTCTGCGCTCACTGGAACAGCGTCTTTCTGCAACCGAGTCGGGCCTCGTAACCGTTGCCGCAGCCAGCCAGAACAGCAGCGTGGAGTTGGATATCGCGGAAATAGATTTTCTGTTGCGAACCGCAAATGAACGTCTGCAGTTATTTGCAGACCCGGTCGCTGCCGATATGGCCTTGCAGGCGGCTGATGTTCAAATCGAGGCTTTGAATGACCCGATGTTTCTCAGCGTGCGTCAGCGGATCGCAGCGGCTCGGCAGGCCCTGGGGCAGGTGGCCGTGGTTGACCGCGTACCACTAATGGCGCGCATCACTGACCTGCAGTCGAGGTTGTCCGCTTTGCCGTTCCGTGGTGAAGTGGAAAAGCAACCGGTAGCCGAACTGCCCGAGGACGCGGGTTGGTGGCAGAGCTTCAAACATACATTGTCATCGCTGGTGACGGTCAGGCGGCGTGTTCCTGAGGACCAGTCCATGTTAAGTCTCGATGACAAGGATTACCTGCGGCAGGGTTTATGGCTCCAGCTCGAGTCGGCGCGCCTCGCGCTGATGCGCAACGATAGCGATGCTTATGCTGCATCGCTGAACAGGGTTGATGACACGGTTCAACAATTTTTCCAAAACGGTTCATCCCGGGTGCAGGCGATGTTGCTCGAAACATCCGGTCTCAAGCAGGTGAATATCGCACCAGCAATGCCTGACATCAGCGCACCGTGGACCCAGCTGCGTCAGCTCAGGGACAGCCGCAGATTGTTGCAGTCCGCCACGCCGGTAGAAAACCAGGAACCCGAGCAATGAAACGCAGCTTCCTATTGTTGCTGGTACTGGCGCTGCTGCTGCTGGCAAGTGCACTGGCGCCACTACTCAAATCCGATCCGGGTCATGTGCTGATCAATTTTGGTGACTGGACCATCGAAACCAGTGTGCTGGTGCTGATCTCGGTCTTGCTGATATTGTGGTTTGCCGTGCAATTGGCGCTCTGGTTCTGGCGGATGCCGGTTGAGGCTGCACGCAAAATGCGTGAACAACAGGCGCTCAAACAGCTCGAGAAAGGTCTGTTGGCGTTAACCGAAGGTGACTGGAAGGCGGCCGAAAAGGCGCTGGAGAAGTCCGCCAGCAAACAGGGCAGGACCACTGCGCAATACCTGGCTGCGGCCCAGGCGGCAGATAGCCAGGACGCACCTGACCGGCGTGAATATTATCTTGAGCAGGCTGACAGTGGCGGCTCCAAAAAGCGCTTCCTGGTGGAGCTGACGAGAGCGCGCATGCTACTGGCCAATGGCAGTCGCGCCGCGGCCCTGCCGATATTGCAGGATCTGTACAGGCAACGCCGCAAACACCCCCAGGTATTGGAGTTGCTGTCACGTTGCTACCGTGAATTAGGTGACTGGGACCAATTGCAGGACCTTGCGCCATCTTTACGCAAGGCCGGTGTCCTCGACGAAGAGCAATTGCAGCAGTTGCAGGAAGAGATCGCGGTCAACAAGTTACGTTCGGCCACCAACTCGGAGGACCTGCAGAATGTCTGGAAGCAAATGCCCCGTGCGATGCGTCAGCATTCGGCGGTTGTCGATGCATTTGCAAACGGCGCCACCAGGCTTGGACAGGCTGAACTTGCAGAGCCGGCCATGAGCGCTAGCCTCAAGAATGAATGGAACCCGGCTCTGGTGTTGCGTTACGGTGATCCGGCGGCCGGGGACAGGATAAAACGCATCAAACAATGTGAGAAATGGTTGCAGCAACACCCCGCAGACGCCGGTCTGCACCTTGCCCTGGGTCGCCTGTGTGCCGGCGAGTCGTTGTGGGGCAAGGCCCGTGAACACATGGTCAAGAGTCTCGAACTTGAGCCCAGCAGTCTCGGTTACGATGCGTTTGGCCAGCTGCTCGAACGCCAGGGTGAACTCGAGCCGGCCATGGCCTGTTTTCGCAATGCATTGCGTATGAACCAGGGCCAGGCGCCGAAGCCCCTGCCGACGAGCGCCGTCCGCTTATCGGCTCCCCTGACGCCCCTTGGGCCGGGCTGAAACCGGCGTGATTTCAGACAGATGACCAACAAGGACTATTCACAATCCGCCTTTTTGAAGTTCCTCAGAGAGGGCGCGGTGACCGGTATTACCAGCCCCGCAACCGCACGCTCGCGCAAACTCGCGGCGGAGCATCTGCTGGTGCAGTTGAAGTCGCATGAGCGCCAGGACTTGCGCTTGCTGGACGTAGATGAGCTGTGTTCAAGGTTTCACAAACTCCAGGGTTCAACGATTCGACCGGAAAACATACAGGTCTATAAAGAACGACTCAGTAGCGCCCTCAAGGACTTTATATCCTGGACCACGGACCCCGCCGGCTTTCAGTCCATCGAGGGAGAAAAACCGGAAGCGGTAGTGGTCGCCGCCCGTGATACCCCGGGACAGGCGCAGGCGCGCGAGGCACTGGCGCTCAACCCGCCACGCAGCCCCCACGATATTTTCCCGATACCCATACGCGAAGACCTGGTCGTCTACCTGCAGAATATCCCCCTGGATATGACCCAGGCCGAAGCGAGCAAGATTGCGGCCGTCGTCAAGGCCCTGGCGCTGCCCGAAGAGGATCATTGAGGTGAAGCGCTTGATGCTATTGGCGCCACTGATCCTGTTTGGTGCCGGTGGATCCGTCCTGTTGTTCTACTTCCTCGAGACGGGTACGGAAGGTGCATTTCAAAACAACCTGCTGCCGGAACTCATCGGCTTCTGCCTGGAGGGGTTTTTCCTGGTGGGGTTGTTTTCATTGCTGCAGTTGCGTTTTGAACGCGAGCGGAAAAATGAACTGCGCCTGAGCCTGCGCGGCGCCTTGCGGGAAATACTCAGCCATATCGATATCGCCCTGCTCGAGGAAAACGCAGAACCTGCCAGTTCACAGTCGCTGGACCAGGACCCGAAGCTGGTCAAGGCGCTTTTTGTGAAGTTGCACAAAAGCGATCTGGACCTCGGCAGTTTACTGAACATCAAGGAGGCTGCAGCGCGCAACATCAACACGATGCACGACCTCAGTCCCGTGGCCGCCCAGTTGAGCGCCGATCACATGCGCTGGTGGCTGGCGATCGCCGAAAGTGTGCGCAGGCTATCCGAAGCCACTGA
>DATCZY010000397.1:0-3211 GCA_036525655.1 Lysobacterales bacterium
GGTCCGCGCATGCCGTTGCGTCACCCGTGGCGGGCGCTTACCCATGTGTTTGACAAGTTACGGCGCGTGGTGCACCCGAGGGAGCTTCGCCGAGCGCGTAACCGTATCCGCGATAAAGAACGGCCAGAAAACCTGTCAGAACTGGCCGTTCATAACAAAAAAAATCGGTCCGGCTCCTAGAGCGAGCAGGTCATATCCTGACCGCAACACAGCGGTGATTTGATCTTGCCATGACCATTCGGACATTCGGAGACCTGTACTTCGGTGGTCTCATTGATTTTAAGCATTTTGTTTTCCAGTGGCGCATTGCATTTGCCACAGGTGGCGTTAACGCTCATGCCACATACTTTACATTCGTAGGTTGCCATATAAATTTCCTCATCGACTGGTTGCCAGAAACAGTCTTTAGTATACCCCGAAATAACACCGATAAGAACGCGGCTTGACCCGCAACAGCAGCAGCGAATCAGCATCGCCGGTTCTTTTGGAATACGGCGGCAATTGGCCGCCCCGGAGATTACTTTCTGGTCTATAATCCCCGGCCACCATCGCTTCAGGATTTCATCAATGTTTCGAAATTTACGTTTTTATCGTGTTAGCAGTCCCTGGCCGGAAAGCGAGGAAAAGCTCTCGGAAGCCCTTGCGGCAAACGCCTTTTCACCCTGCGGTCCCTTTGCGGAGCGCAGCGCCGGTTGGGAAGCACCCGCTGGCGATGAAAACGAACCGCTGTGCCGGCGTCTGAATGGTGCAGACCTGATACAGCTTCGCACCCAAAGCCGGGTGCTGCCCGTCGCGGCAATCAACGAAGCACTGGAAGACCGGTTGGTCGAGTTCAGAGAGCGTATGAAAATGGAGCCCACGCGCGGCGAGGTGCGCCGGCTAAAAGAGGAAACCAGGGACAGCCTCTTGTCAAAATCACTGGTGAAATCCGAACGTAGCCGCGCCTGTTTCATCCACGCGGAATCGCTGCTGGTTATCGACGTCGGCACCGCCACCAAGGCCGAATGGGTCATCGACCAACTACGGCCCTGCTTCGATCAGCTCATCTGCATCCCGCTGACCTTCAATAACTTACCCGCCGACCTGCTGACCGGCATTTTCATGGGTGACTCACCATTGGGTTTTTCACTGGGGCGCGAATGCCGCATGCAGGATATGTCGGACAGCAAGTCGGTGGTCACCTGGCGCGATTTCGAACTGTCGGATCACTCTATCCGTCAGCATGTTGTCGAGGGTATGAAAATCACCCACCTGGGGGTGGGTTTTGACGAGGTCATGACCTGCGTGATCGACCAGGATGCCGTTATCAGCAAGGTCAAATTTATCGAAGGTGAAACCGTTGACCAGTGGGGCGCTGAAGACCCGAAGGCAAAACTGGATGCCGACTTCGTGCTGTTGACCGGCGCCGTGCGGCGCCTGGTTGAAGACCTGAAAAAACTACTCGGCGGTTACGCGCACAGCGCGTAACCGCGGGCGCGCTCAGGCTACCGCGCGCTGAAGCCCTGATTCTTCGATACCCTGGCTGCGTAGATACTCATCGTAGCTGCCCTTGAAGTCATTCACGCCATCGGCGGTGATTTCTATGATGCGGGTCGCCAGCGAGGAGATAAACTCGCGGTCATGGCTGATAAAAAACAGCGTGCCGGGGTAATTTTCCAGGGCCAGGTTGAGCGATTCGATGGATTCCATGTCCAGGTGGTTGGTCGGTTCATCCATCATCATGATATTGGCTCTCTGCAGCATCAGCTTGCCAAAAATCATGCGGCCCTGTTCACCACCGGAGATGACCTTGACCGACTTTTCGATCTCGTGTGACGAGAACAGCAGACGTCCCAGCGTGCCGCGGATCACCTGCTCGTCGTCGGTTGGCTGAGCGCACCCCGCCATCCACGAGTAGAGGTCTACATTCTCGACAAATTCGGCCGAGTGATCCTGTGCGTAGTAACCGATATTGGCGTTCTCAGACCACTTGTGGCTGCCGCTATCGGCTTCGAGTTCGCCCAGCAGCGTACGCATCAGCGTGGTCTTGCCAATACCGCTGGCGCCGATGATCGCGACCCTTTCACCCACTTCAATCTGCAGGTCGAGACCGCTGAACAACGGTTCCGCGCCATAACCCTTGGTCAGGCCTTCGACTTCCAGCGCCTGACGATAGAGCTTTTTGTCCTGCGTGAAACGGATATACGGGCTCACACGGCTGGAGGGTTTGACCTCTTCCAACTGGATCTTGTCGATCTGCCGTGCCCTTGATGTGGCCTGTTTCGCCTTTGAGGCATTTGCGCTGAAACGACTGACGAAGGCCTGCAACTCGTTGATCTGTGTCTTCTTTTTGGCGTTTTCAGACAGTAAACGCTCGCGCACCTGTGTCGATGCGGTCATGTACTGGTCGTAGTTACCCGGGTAAATGCGCAGTTCGCCAAAATCGAGATCCGCCATGTGGGTGCATACGCTATTCAAGAAGTGGCGATCATGCGAGATGATGATCATGGTGCTGTTACGCGCGTTCAGTGTCTCTTCCAGCCAGCGGATGGTATTGATATCCAGGTTATTGGTGGGCTCGTCGAGCAGCAGGATATCGGGGTCGCCAAACAATGCCTGGGCCAGCAATACACGCAGCTTCCAGCCGGGGGCGACTTCGCTCATCGGCCCAAAATGCTGTGATTCCGGAATACCCAGACCCAACAGCAACTCGCCGGCGCGCGCCTCGGCGCTGTATCCGTCGAGTTCCGCAAATTCGACCTCAAGCTCTGCGACCTTCATACCGTCGTCTTCGCTCATTTCGGCCAGCGAGTAGATGCGGTCGCGTTCCTGCTTGATCGTCCAGAGCTCTTCAAAACCCATGATGACCGTATCGATTACCGTAAAAGTCTCGAACGCAAACTGGTCCTGGCGCAGCTTACCCAGGCGTTCACCCACATCGACCTTGACGTGGCCAACCGAAGGCTCGAGTTCCCCGCCGAGGATTTTCATCAGGGTCGATTTACCGCTGCCGTTGGCGCCGATGAGGCCATAGCGATTGCCATTGCCGAACTTGGCAGAGATGTTTTCAAAAAGCGGCTTGGCGCCAAATTGCATGGTGAGGTTAGCGGTCGTAATCACAGTATTATTCCGGTCAAATCAACATCTTTCGGCCCTTGGGCAAAAAGACTGGGTAAAAAGGGAGATTGCCATTGCCACAAGGTGGTATCCAGCTATCAGAAAATCTAAAAAA
>DATCZY010000398.1:0-3006 GCA_036525655.1 Lysobacterales bacterium
AACTATAAAGAGAAAACCGGCGCGGGTTACGTGAAAACGTGGACCGAGGTCATGAGCAAGGCGATTGACAAGCTTATCGAAGATATCGTTTTTGACGAAGACCTGAAAGACGCGCTGGCGGGTTACAAACAGTAGGCGATAGCCCGGGTTTTAATTCGCCTCGCTACTGGGGTGACGAAGCCCTGGCGTCATCGAGACCTTCTTTCAGGACTCCGGCCCAGACCTTCAGTATCCGGTTTGCCGCGGCCCGGTTGGTGACGCGGTTCTGCCATTCAAAATAACCGGTTTTGCGGTCCTGTTTGCGATCGAGCGCCCGGGCCAGAAGATCGCCTGTCACCGAGTCGTACAACTCCATGTACAAGGTCATTTCACCAGCCGTTTCTGAATAGGTGCGGGTGATGCCCGGAGCACTGGTATCGGGTGCCACGATGTCCAGGTTGATGATGGCGGGTTTGATACGCAGCACGTCTTCGCCAGGTTCAGTGACCAGCAAATAACCGCCATCTTCCAGCGTTTTTGAAAACACGTCCATGAAAAGCTCAGACAGCTCCATCTTGATCTTTGCCATGTCATCGTTGCTGACCCTGTTCGCCCCAATCCGGTTCTGCGTACGTTGCCAGTTCTTTTTGAAAGCAACATAGGGGGTGTCGAGGTATATCTTCCTGTAGCGGGACATATCGACACCCGGTTCGGCATAAACCAGCGTGAGGTTTGAATCTTCAATCAGTTGCATGCCGTCGATGGTGAATGCGGGTGTTTCCCCTTCTTTGGCAAAACATGGGCCGGTCGCTGCGGCAAGCGAGGCGACCAGCAGGTAATTGACAAGTGAGCTGAATTTCATGAAACACTTTCTCCGCAACAAGCATATGGGGGCCAGGATTTAAATATAGCTTATATCGTCCGCTCCAATCGGTAAAATACGTGCCTATTCCGCGGCAGGTTGACGTACAATTCGTATGTAAACCTGTCCCCTGCACTAGCTTTGAGTAGATCATCCAATGTACAAAATCCGAACATACAACAACCTGGCCGTAAAGGGCCTGAATCGCTTCCCTGCCGATAAGTACCAGGTCGGCCCGGACGTACAAAACGCCGATGCGCTGGTTTTGCGCAGTCAAAAACTGCATGACGAAGTCATTGAAGACAGCGTTCTCGCGGTTGCCCGCGCCGGTGCCGGTGTGAACAATATTCCGGTGGCCGAGTACGCCAAACGTGGAATCGTGGTTTTCAACACACCTGGAGCCAATGCCAATGCCGTCAAGGAACTTGTGGCAGCAGCGCTGCTGCTCGGTTCCAGGGATATCTTCGGTGGCATGAGTTACGTACAGAGCCTGGGTGAGATTAACAACAGTGCAGAGATGCACAAGTTGCTGGAAGCGAACAAGAAGCGCTTTGCCGGTTCGGAAATTGCCGGCACGACCCTGGGCGTCGTAGGCCTTGGTGCGATCGGGGCACTGGTTGCCAACATGGCGCTGGAGTTGGGGATGGAGGTCGTTGGTTACGATCCGGCAATTTCCATTGAATCGGCCTGGCGGCTTTCCAGTCGGGTTCAGAAAATGGACAGCCTGCAGGCGCTGGTCAGTGTTTCTGATTTCGTGACCCTGCATGTACCGGCCATCCCGCCCACGCTGGGCCTTGTCAACAAGGAAATCCTGTCGCGCTGTAAGCCGGGTGCGCGTCTGCTCAATTTTGCGCGTGACGAAATTGTTGATTTACCGGCGGTGATCGAGGCCCTCGACAGCGGTCGACTGGCGGCTTATATCAGCGATTTTCCCCACCCCGAACTGCTCGGCCGTAAAGATGCGTTGTTGCTGCCACACATTGGCGCCAGCACAAGCGAAGCCGAGGAGAACTGCGCCATAATGGCGGCGGATCAAGTGATTGATTTCCTTGAAAACGGCAATGTCCGCAACTCTGTCAACTATCCTGACACCCAGATGGCCAGGAATGCCGGATACCGGATCACCTTCTGCAATGAGAACGTCCCCAAGGTTCTTGGCCAGGTCTTGACGGTGCTCGCTGATCACGATCTGAACGTTATCGATATGGTCAATCTCAGCCGGGGAGACTACGCCTACAGCATCATCGACGTGGAAAACGAACCGGGTGCGGATGTCATGATTGCTATCAATGCAGCCGAACATGTCATCAGGGCGAGGTTGCTGCCACCTTTGTAAAAAGCGCGTGGCGATTCACGGGGCGGACAATAAGAAGTAGCGGAGCCCGACGAAGTCCTGGAGAAAATATTTTATTCTTTTCTGAGTGGCAATCACTGTATATTGCAGCAAATAACATAATTAAGAATCCTGGAAAGAAATGCTCAGCGACTTTGAAATTGCCCGGCAAGCCGGTATCCGGCCCATTACTGATATCGCAACGAAACTCGGTGTCGAGCCGCAGGACCTGATGCCTTACGGCGGTTCCATCGCCAAGGTCAATTTGCAGGCCCTGACACGGCCGCGAAAACGTCCCGGCAAGGCCCGCTTGATCCTGGTTTCGGCAACCACCCCGACCTCGGCGGGTGAAGGTAAAACCACGACGTCCATCGGCCTGGCACAGGCACTCGACAGCCTCGGCGAGTCCGTTTGCCTGGCTCTTCGCGAACCATCACTTGGGCCGTGCCTCGGTATCAAGGGTGGCGCGACCGGTGGCGGCTACAGCCAGATTATCCCGGCGGATCGTATCAACCTGCACTTTACCGGTGATTTTCACGCGATAACGACGGTGAACAACCTGGTCGCAGCCAGTATTGACAACCACATATTCCAGGGTAACGAGATGGGTCTGGACCCGCGCCAGGTGGTGTGGCGGCGTGTCATGGATATGAATGACCGTTCGTTGAGGAACATCGTGATCGGTCTCGGCGGCAGGATGCAGGGTATCCCGCGCGAAGGGGGGTTCGATATCACGGCGGCATCGGAAATCATGGCCATACTGTGTCTCGCCACAGACATGGATGACCTGCGCCAGAGACTGGACCGGATCCTCGTCGGAACTACCTGGAAA
>DATCZY010000399.1:0-5385 GCA_036525655.1 Lysobacterales bacterium
CCGTGGACATCAGGTCGGCCTGTCCGTTGAACAGTGCCTTGCGGGTCCAGTTCCGCAGGGCTTCCGACCAGGATGCGCCGGCTTCGCTCGCCGCGTCTCTATCCCTCAATCCGGCAGGCAGGTCAACCGGCAGAATCTGCTCGCCCGGGGCCATCACGCACAACTGCTGACAAAGATTCTGCAATTGACGAACGTTGCCGGGCCAGGCTTTTTGCTGCAGCGCGCGGATGGTTTCAGGCATCAAGTGCTTTTCTTCCAGACCCATTTCCTCCGCAGCCTGGCGTAGAAAATGCCTGGCCAGCAATGGAATATCCTCGCTGCGCTCGCGTAGCGGCGGCAACTCGATCGTAATGACATTCAATCGATGGTAAAGGTCTTCGCGGAAACTGCCTTCGGCAATTTTTTTCTGCAAATCCTGGTGGGTTGCGGTTAACACCCGTACATCAGCCCTCAGCAAGTCCCGCCCGCCGACACGGTAGTAATCACCTTCGGCCAGCACGCGCAGCAAACGGGTTTGCAGCGACAGCGGCATATCACCGATCTCATCCAGGAAAAGCGTGCCGCCGGCGGCTTCCTCAAAGCGTCCCGAACGCCGCGTATGCGCGCCGGTGAATGAGCCTTTCTCATGACCAAAAAGTTCCGATTCCAGTAACTCGGTCGGTATGGCTGCGGTATTGATGGCGACAAATGGACCCTTGGAGCGGGGACTGTGTTGATGCAGTGCGCGCGCGACCACCTCTTTACCGCTGCCGGTCTCGCCGGTCAGCAACACACTGATGGTCGAACGTGACAACCTGCCAATGGTTCTGAACACCTCCTGCATTGCCATCGAGTCGCCGATCATCTGGTTGCTGGCAGCAGCCTCTTTCGCCACCGGCACGACTGTCGGCACGGCCGATGCGCGCGCAACCACGGCAAGCACCTTGTCGAGATCAAACGGTTTTGACAGGTAATCGAAAACGCCCGACTGGAATGCATTGACCGCCTGATCGAGATCGGAAAATGCCGTCATCGCGATCACCGGAACTTCCATGTGACGTGCCTCCAGCGCTGCTAAAACGCTCAGGCCATCGGCATCCGGCAAACGGATATCGGTAATGATAACGGCGGGTTTGGACTTATCGAGCGCACCCGTCACAGCGGTCACGCTGCCGAAACATTCTGTTACATAGCCGGCACGGTTCAGCGCCCGCGCCAACACGAAGCGGATGGCTTCATCGTCGTCAACAACCCAGACCAGCACCGGCTCAGTCATGATTCCGTTGCAACGGCAGTCTGAGGGTGAAGCGGCTACCGGGTTCAAGTGGACCATAGGTCAATAAACCCTTGTGTGCTGCCGCGATCTGTTGCGCCAGGGCAAGACCCAGGCCGGTACCGTCCCGCCGGCCGGTGACCAGCGGCAGGAACAACATGCTACGCAGGGACTCCGGTACGCCCCGGCCATTGTCCATGATATCCAGGCGGACAACACGGCTCATCCCCGGCTGTAACAGGGTAATGTCATAATCGATTCGGCTGCGGATTTCTATCTCGGTTGCACCGGCTTGAAAGGCATTTCGCAGCAGGTTCAGAAAGACCTGTCTCAGCGCCGATGCATCCGCCAATATTTCCGGAATGCTGGGATCATAATTCTGAATGATTTTCACGCTTTCGGCTGACTCGAGACGTATTAGCTCGGTCGTTTCCTGCAGGACGAAATGGATGTCAACCGGTTGGCAGTCGAGCTCTGATTGCCCGAACCGCGCCAGCAACTCATCAACCCGGTCCACCTCGCGCATGATCAATTCCGCAAGTGAGCCCAGTTCACGGTCTGCCAGTTCCGCAGCCAACATTTGCGCAGCGCCACGGATTCCCCCCAGCGGATTACGGATCTCATGCCCGAGGTTGCGTCTTATCAGGTCCATCATCCCGGTTTGAACCTCGCGCTGCTGCAATTTGTTTTGCTGCTGTTGCCATTTGAGATCGTATAACTCCAACAACATACCCTGCCCCGCGATTGGCTCAATGGTGCAATCGAAACAGCCGCCTGCCATTTTGCACTCACTCAGATGACGGCCGCGTTGCTCCCTGGCTGTGGTTGAAATAGCCTCGGACAATTCATCCGGTACGCCGTCAATATCCCGAAACTGCCAGCCATGGACGCGATCCCTTCCAGTTGCAAGACATTGCTCGGCAGCCGTGTTCATGCCCCGGACACAGCCCAGCTCATCCAGTTCTATGACTGCAGTTGACAGCGAATCAAGCATTGGATGAGCAGTGGCATGTCAGCCGCCACCATTGGGGTTGATTACGGCACGGTTGTAGAGGCTGGGCTGCCTGACGAAAAAGGTGATGGGACCGGAAGTGGCGATGACCCGGTTTTTCGAGTCCCTCAACTCCGCCGACACCACGTGTTCCCCGCGATCCAGATTGTTGACCGCGATCATCGGCTGGGTAGTGGACGCCTGCCTCTTGCCATCGAGCATGATGATGACCTGCATACCTTCCTGCAACGCATACTGTGAACTCCAGGCAATGGGTATGGGGCCATCCGGACGCCAGACCGACTCTTCGGACTGGGGCGAAATGATTGCAAAATCCTTGTAGTTCTTGCGCAGATACGAGAGCGACATTTCCTTGCCGTCCTCAGCGCTGTCTGCATCAGTGGCCGCCGGCGCCTTTTCGTAAGTTGGCGCTTCAATCACGCTGATCGGGCGTAGTTCAATCGGCCCGGAGCCATCCGCCGGCGCCTGGTCGGTGTAGGTCACATTGCCGTCTTTGTCGACAACCTTATACACCTGCGCCGTCAGGGGCGTGGCGGCAAATGCCAACGAAAACGCGAAAAGGATCATTGGAAATTTATCGTGAATAGCGGTTCTCATCGTCAGACTCCATGTAGGTGCCAGGCGTTAGCGCCCCGCAATTCGCGGGGCGCTCGCCGGTTTCCGTGGAACTGCCGGATGACAGCCCCTTCAAATAGAATAATACATATCAAACTCAACCGGATGGGTGGACATGCGGAAACGCGTGACCTCCTCCATCTTGAGTTCGATATAAGCATCAATCAGGTCGTCATCAAAGACGCCGCCGGCCTTCAGAAAGTCCCTGTCAGCGTTAAGCGCATCGAGCGCCTGGTCCAGGCTGGAACAAACTGTCGGGATATTTTTTACTTCCTCACGCGGCAGATCATAGAGATCCTTGTCCATGGCCGAACCCGGGTCGATCTTGTTGACGATACCATCGAGGCCTGCCATCAGGTAGGCGGCAAACATCAGGTAAGAGTTACTCGCAGGATCACCAAAACGCACTTCGATACGGCGTCCTTTTGGATTGCCCACGTGAGGGATACGGATTGAAGCCGAGCGGTTACGGGCCGAATAAGCCAGCATCACCGGCGCCTCAAAACCCGGCACGAGACGTTTGTAGCTATTGGTGGTCGGGTTCGCGAAAGCGTTCAGCGCCCGGGCGTGCTTGAAAATGCCGCCAATATAATGCAATGCCGTGGTAGACAAGCCACCGTACTCTTCGCCGGCAAACAAATTCTTGCCACCCTTGGCCAGGGACATGTGCACGTGCATACCGGAGCCGTTATCGCCGACCAGTGGCTTGGGCATAAAAGTGGCGGTGCGTCCGGAGGCGTTTGCAGCGTTGTGTGTCGCATATTTAAATAGCAGCACCTCATCCGCCTTGCGCGTCAGGGTATTGAAGCGGGTACCGATCTCACACTGGCCGGCCGTTCCCACTTCATGGTGGTGCACTTCAACCGGCACACCCATCTTCTCGAGAATCTCACAGATTTCGGCGCGCAGATCATGCAGGCTATCGACCGGCGGAACCGGAAAATACCCGCCTTTAACTCGTGGGCGGTGACCAAGGTTGCCCTCTTCATATTCCGAACCGGTATTCCAGGCGCCCTCTTCCGAATCAATCCGGTAGAAGGTCGAATGCATGTCCGTACCAAAACTGACGCTGTCGAAAACAAAAAACTCAGGCTCCGGGCCGAAATACGCGACATCCGCGATACCGGTGGACTGCATATAAGCCTCAGCGCGTTTGGCCAATGAACGCGGACAGCGGTTGTAGCCTTCCATCGTGTCAGGCTCCAGCACATCACAACGCAGGATCAGTGTGCTGTGATCCATAAAAGGATCCATGACCGCAGAGTCAAGGTCCGGCATCAAAACCATGTCCGATTCATTGATGCCTTTCCAACCCTTGATGGAAGAGCCATCGAACATCTTGCCTTCTTCAAAAAAATCATCATCGGCCATGCTTACCGGCATGGTGACGTGTTGTTCTTTACCTGTGGTATCACAAAACCGTAAATCAACGAATGCCACTGCTTCATCAATGATCATTCTCTGTACTTTATCTCTGCTCATGTCGTTATTCCTATGCTATTGCCTTGATAGATGTCCAAAACGGGTCAGTATATATATGCAGAAGTCGTGCCAAGCAAAAAGAAGAACGCTCTTATTTAATTAATTGCCACTTATCGGTTTTAAAGACACGTTAACAACATTTGTAAACACGTTTATGGTAATTAACAGGTACCATTAAATACCATAAAAATGGATAAACTCAATACCGCACCATTATTGCACTAATTAAAAATACTCGCACTATTTTGGTGCGTTATTTATTTAAAAAGTGATCCAAAGTAGAGCCACGCCCAGGGCGAGCCGATAAATCACGAAAGGAAGCAACCCAACCCGTTGCAAAAGGGCCAGAAATGCGGCGATACACAACCAGCCTGCGGCCGCCGAAAAAACCACCGCCATACCGAATTGCAGCCAGTTGATGGCCGCCTCGTGCATAAGCATACGCAATACGCCGTAACCACCGGCCGCGGCGATGATCGGGATAGACAGCAGGAATGAAAAACGCGCCGCGCTGTCCGCATCAAACCCCAGCATACGCCCCATTGTTATGGTGATGCCGGATCGCGATGTACCGGGCACCAAGGCCAGCATTTGCGCCAGGCCAATCAACATGCCGGACTTCATGTTCATATCGACAAGTTTTTTGTTGTGTGCAAAGCGGCTGTCTGCAAACCACAACAAAAGCCCGAAGCCAATGGTGCTGTAAGCGATGACGCGGGCGTCGCGGAGCACTGACTCGACCCAGTTGTGCAACAGGCCGCCGGCAACGATCGCCGGAATACTGGCCAACACCAGGATCAAACCCAGTTTACGCGAAGTCTCGTGTTCTTCTTCTGCTCCAAACCAGGGCGTCAGCATGTTCCAGAGGTCCTTGCGGAAATAAACCAGCACTGCCAGCAATGTACCCAGATGCGTCGCCACATCAAATACAAGCCCCTGGTCAGGCCAGCTGAAAACCTTGCTACCGAGAATCAGGTGTGCGGAACTGGAAACCGGCAGGAATTCCGTCAGCCCCTGGATCAGG
>DATCZY010000400.1:0-5859 GCA_036525655.1 Lysobacterales bacterium
CCGGTTATGATGAATAGCTTTTCTCTCAGGGTGTTAAAAACGCGCCGCCTGAACCTGATCGCAGCGACGCCCGAGCTGATCAGAGAAGATATCAAAGGCCGTGAGTTTCTAAGCAAGGCTTTGGATGTGAGTGTTCCAGGATCGTGGCCGCCCGATTTGTACGGCTCCAGGGCAATGCAATTTGCGCTCTCGCAGCTCGGTGAAGGCTCCGAGCAGGGATGGTCATTTTGGTACCTGTTGACGTCCGGCAGTCCTTGTGAACTGGTTGGGATAAGCGGCTTCAAGGGCCGGCCGGATGAGCTGGGTTCGGTGGAGATCGGATACTCTATCCTGAGCAGTTACCAGCGTAGGGGTTATGCTACCGAAGCTGTGGCCAGCCTGGTCGGTTGGGCATTTTCACACCACAATGTTAAAGAGGTCTGTGCAGAAACTTTTCCGCACCTCATCCAATCCATCCAGGTGCTCAAGAAAAATGGCTTTCAGTATACCGGAGCGGGTTCGGAGACCGGCGTGATACGTTACGCCATAAATCGCAGTCATTTGAATTGAGAGCGGTACTTGAATGGCGGCCCTATTGAGACACTGAGTCGTGCGCTGCCGTCGTGATTTGGGCGTCCTGATCGTTGCTACATAAGTGCGCAAGCCGTAATTCCGAGGTATCACGCAATTGGAGGTTGCGGTAGCGGTATTTGAGGGCTTCTTCGTTGTGAACCACCCACAGGTCCGGGTCTTCGCGATAGTCATCGCAAAAGGAAAGAAAGCGGTTTTTCATATACGAGTAAAGCAACTCGTCATAATCATTGATGTTCAGCGCCTCGTCCCAATAGTCATTGACATGGTCTGCCCAGTCAAAAGGCCGTTGCATGATCCAATGGTCATTTTCCCAAGCAAGTATGGCCGGTTTTCCCGCTACGACATTATCTTCAAAAAGACTGCGGTAGAAGCGATAGCCTTCATAGTTGGCGACCAGGTCTGCGTTCGAGTATGAACCGGTGGTCATCTGACCGAAAATGGCGCGTTCGGTGTAGGCAGAATGTTCTGCCGCCTTGCGTTCATCACCCATTTTTACCCAGCGGCGGTAAAATTTTCGTCCCTGGGAGAGGAAGTGTCCGAGCTTATCGGACCCCACCAGCACGTGGTTGATCTTCATCGTCGGACCAACGCCAAACAGCCCGGCTACCCGCGTTGCATGCAGCGGTTGCCGACTGTAGATCGAATCGTGGGGCGGGGTGTCAAGTCGCTCAACTTCGCTGGAGTTCATCGCAAATCGCTCCAGCTTATCTACCCAGTGTTTGCCGCCAATTTTGTAATAAATTCCATCGACGATCTTCATTTCGTCAGTTTCGCCGTAACGGTCAATAACAGTGCTCGCGATCGCCAGTGTGACCTGGTGATTCATAATAGCCGTGGAGTCAGTGATCGCCTGTTGGCGGTTGTTGAACTGATCTGTCTCGTAAGCCCCGACAGATGCCGGGGCGCAGAGAATCAAAAGCAGTGGTAGTAAGAGCCTGATGCTCATACCATAATTTTAGAACCTAACGTTGAAGTTGAACAGTGTGTGCGTGCGGCTTCCAAATCCCAGTTCGAGACTCAGGTTGGCCCTTCTGTTGAAGTCATAACCAGCGCCGACAGCGTAATTCCAGCTGTCCTGGGTTTCAAGTTCCACTTTGAATGGAACGGGGCCTATATAGGGTAAATCAAAGTCGCCGCTGTGCGTCTCGTCGGTTTTCAGATACATGCCGCCAACCCAAAACCGCCAACTGTTCGCGAGCATCCCGATGCGTGGTTGCACGGAGGTGGAATGTACCTTTGAACTGAGGTCACCGCTGGTGCTGGTCCGGGTGAAGGTGGTGGTCACGGTAGAAAACCATTTCTCAGTGCCATAGGCCAGTGTAAAACCGCCGCCGTAAACTGTACCGTCAAATGAAACCGGCAGTTTACCCAGCGAAAATGGCAGACCATCTATTTGTACCTGGCTAAAATCTACCGTCGTATCAATTTCTACCTTGCCAATGATGCCAAAGACGTTCAGAAACGGCAGCAACCAGGCGTCGGCCTGGATGTCGAAGTGCTGGACCTCGTTGGTTACCTTGATCTGTGACGGGTCACCGAGCGAAACACCGGGAAGGGCGAATGACAGGTTCTTGATATCGTAGTCCTGGTCCATGGTGTAAAAATCGATTCCGATACCCCATGGTCTGGGCAGGTCTGCATCACCGGCCAGGTCCTTCATGAAAGGCAGGCCGGAGTCCGCTGATGATGAAAAAGAAATTAAAGTTGCAAGTAGAAGTAGCAGGCCTCGCATTTTGTTCTCCAATTATTTTCAGCCACCCGGATTATATCCTTTTGTTCCCATGCACGGTCAATTAGTCATTGGCTTAGAGGACAATTACCGGAAAAAAGGATTAGATTTTATTTTCCCTGGGCTATTGTGCAAAAACGGATCTCAGCCAAGCGGACTTTTTGCCTGCAGCAATGCTTCAAAGCTTTTTGGATCGGGCCGCACCCGGTAATTATCCGTCTGGACTGAATACAGGATGTTGCCCTTCGCATCGGTCAGAATGATGGTCGGCAATACGGTGTCCGACGAATAACTCAGTGCCTGCAAGCCCATCGGCGTGCCCCACTTGTGCTGTATGCCCAGCCGTTTTGCCGCGTTGTTGTCCCGGTCCCGCATAAACACCATGGGAACATTAAAACGACTCGCCAGTGATTGGGCTTTCCCGATCGATTGTGGACTGATCAAAATCACCTTGAGGCCCAGTTTTTCCAGGCGTTGATAAGCGGCTGCGAGCTCTTCGATCTGAGCGGTGCAAAAAGGGCACCAGTTGCCCCGGTAGAAAAGTAACAGGTGCGGTGCCGTGCTGAAGCTTGCGGAAGACACAAGTTCGCCATGCAAAGACTCCAGTTCGAACTCCGGGAGCCTGGAGCCCGGCCTGAGAGCCGCTGAATCGCGACCGCGAAAGACGGAATACCAGCGCAAATAAGCCAGCCACCCAAGCAGTGTGCCACCCGCCCATACATGTATGGCGCCGGCAGCGGGCCCATAACGGAATGACGCCGCCATGGTCATAACCAGTCCGAGGCCGCAGATGATGCTGAAGCCAAGCGGGTGACGCGGTGTTCGCGGCGATCTGAAGAGGAACGCCTTGAGGAAAAACAGGAGTGGACCCAGGGCGCTCAGGGTCAGACCCGTCCAGGCAAGTGTAGGCGGTGTAGCTTCGATTAACTGCCAGAATCCATAAAGACTGAGCAGGACAATCCATGTCATAAAAGCGCTGATAAAAACAGATTTAAGCAAGTTCAATGTGGTGAACTCCAGGGCGACATGTGAAAATACCGGGATTGTACAAGGGTCCGGGTAACAGCGAGTATAACGCCCCGCAACTTCCGTGCCTGCCGGTCATGTTCGGGTAATCCCTGGCCGGTTCATTTACCTGCCCATGGAGCATAGCCATGATTAATAAATATGTCGTGCCGATGATTTTGATGCTGATAGCCTTGCCGTTGACCGTCTGGCCGGTTAACAAGGATTGTTTCCCACCCGAAATGATCCCGGACAACATGTTCCCGATCGTCAAGCTCGAGACCAGCATGGGTGATATCGAGGTCGAATTGAACCGCATGCGCGCACCCATCACATCCAATAACTTTTTGCGTTACGTGCTGGAGGGTGAATACGATGGCACGATCTTCCACCGCGTAATGCCGGGTTTCGTTGTACAGGGTGGCGGTTATACCAAGGACATCGAAGAGAAAACCATGCATGAAGACATACTCAATGAATCCGGAAACGGTTTGCAAAACGTTACCGGCAGTATCGCCATGGCACGTTATGATGACCCGCATTCGGCCACGCGGCAGTTCTATTTCAACATGAACAACAACACCAGCCTGGACCCGGGTCCACGCAATTGGGGGTACACGGTTTTTGGTACGGTGGTAGCCGGCATGGAAGTGCTGCAGGCCATCGCTGCGGTGGAAACCGGTTATAGCGAAGCGCTCGACGCGGAGGATGTGCCCCTGGTCCCGGTTTTGTTAATTCGGGCCAGCGTGCAGTAATGACCCATGTGCCGGGAATCAGGCTGTCTCACGGTTTAATTTTCCGGCGTAAGCCCTGATGGGGTGGGGTGAGATATTTTCGCTGTCCAGCGCGTTGGTCTGGGCCCTTGCCGTTGTCCTTTTTCGCCGCTCAGGGGAAACCTTACCTGCGTTCGAGTTGAACCTGTTCAAAAATTTCTTTGGTCTTGTTCTGCTGATTCCCACGATACTCGTGTTCGAAGGGCTCAAGTTGCCCGAGTACACGATGATCGAACTGGGGCTGGTCTTTGCTTCCGGCTTGCTCGGCATAGCGGTGGCGGATACCTGGTATCTGAAAGCCCTGAACATGATGGGCGCCAGCAGAACCGGTATCGTCTCGAGCCTTTTCAGCCCTTTCGTCATCCTGCTATCGGCCATTTTCCTGGGGGAGCGACTGGTTTCGTGGCAGTGGATCGGATTCCTTTCGGTGATGTCCGGTGTGCTACTGGTGACCTGGCGGTCGCACCGGTCTGTCGTGGATACGGCCGATGTTAAAAAGGGTGTGCTGTACGGTGTGGGCGCGGTATTTACGATGGCCGCCGGGGTCGTCATGGTCAAGCAGATACTGGAAGTGCGGTCATTCCTGTGGACCGTTGAATTGCGCATGGTGGGCGGCGGTGGTGGTATGTTGCTGTACATTCTGCTGAGCTCGCAGTGGCAAAATGTAAAGCGGAATTTCAGCCGGCCCCAACCCTGGGGCACGGTGATGTTTGCCTCGTTCCTGGGGGCTTATTTCGCTCTGATCCTATGGTTGGCGGGGTACAAATTGATCGATGCGTCGGTGGCCTCGGTGCTCAATGAGACCAACGTCGCGTTCATAGTCTTTCTCGCCTGGTTAATGCTTGGTGAGAAGATCAACCGGCGCAAACTTATCGGTCTTGGCCTGACCCTGGGCGGGGTGATTATCATGATGTCGGTTTGATCAGTGTAATAAGGGACGGGTAAACGGATGCAAAAGAAAACACGCACCAACAAATGGCTGATCAGCCTGCTGTTACTGCTGGTAGCTATTTTCTCAGTCACACCTTTCATCGATAAGCACGCTGCCTCGGATGATGATCAGCTTTTTCAGCGGGCTTTTATCACTTTTGCCCTGGCAAGAACGATCAACGGTGTAATTTCCGTGCTGCAGGGTACCGAGATTGCCCTGCAACCGGCAGGCGTAGGGGTCACCTTGACGCCAGGTGAGATTCTCGATCCGGTCAACGACCTCGTAGAGCGTTTTTCCTGGATCATGATGGGTGCAACCATTTCACTGGGTGTGCAGAACGTACTGTTGGATATCAGCGCCTGGTGGGTCATACAGGCCCTGGTGGCTGCCCTGGCCGCATGGTTGCTGATACGCTTGTGGTATCCGGGGCAGGGCTCTGGATTTAACCGTATATTGTTCAAGCGGGTGTTTCCGTTGCTGCTGTTTATACGGTTTGCGGTTCCGGTGATGTTGATCGCCAACGATCTGCTCTATCAGCAGTTTCTCGAGCAGCGCTACCAGCAGAGCACTGAAATCGTCACGCAAGCGGGTGAGGACCTTGAGCAGATCAGGGTCGAAGCGAGCCTGGACAATACCCGGGATGAAGATGCCGGCATGCTGGATTCCATAGCACGCGCCTGGAGCAGCACGGTTGACTCGATGGACCTGACCGGGCGGCTGAAACGCATCCAGGTGCGGGCAGCGGAGGTCATTGAGCACCTGATACAGTTGAGTGTCGTGTTTGTCCTTCAAACTGCCCTGTTGCCGGTGGCCTTTCTGTGGCTTTTCACCCAGGTGATCAAGCGATT
>DATCZY010000401.1:0-8107 GCA_036525655.1 Lysobacterales bacterium
CACCCAGCAATGGATAAATATCCGAGGCCAGGAAGTGTTCTCCCTGGCCAACGCCCAAAACCAGCGGACTGCCTTTCCTTGCACCCACGATGACACCGGGTTCAGCGGCACTGACCACGGCAATCGCAAATGCACCGCGCAAGCGGCCGATCGCGCTGCGCATGGCGGAAAACAAATCCAGACCCGTATCCATCAAACGGGCAATGAGATGAACCATCACCTCGGTATCTGTTTCAGAGCTGAACTGGCAGCCGGCCTGCTGCAGTTCCTGGCGCAGTTCTTCGTGGTTTTCAATGATGCCGTTGTGAACCAGGGCAAGTTGATCGCCCGAGGTATGCGGATGGGCGTTCGTCATATTCGGTATGCCGTGGGTCGCCCAACGCGTATGTGAAATACCGCACTGGCCATTGATCGGCGTTGTTTCGAGCAGGGCTTCGAGATCCCTGACTTTGCCGGCTGCGCGCTGCCTCGCGAGGTAGCCGGGCTGTTGCAGGGCGATGCCTGCGGAATCGTAACCCCGGTATTCGAGTGTATGCAGCCCGGCAATCAGGATATCCCGGACATTGCGTCTTGCCGACGCCGCAACAATTCCACACATAATCGGGTACCCCTATTTCTTAACCGGCCGTTTCCAGCTGCGAATCGTGACCTGCCTGGCCCGGCTGATGGTCAGCTGACCGGCGGGGGCGTCCTTGGTTACCGTGCTGCCGGCACCGATGTCCGCGCCGGCGCCCACGGTTACCGGTGCAACCAACTGGGTATCGGAGCCAATAAAGGCATCGTCCCCGATCACGGTGCGGTGTTTGTTGACGCCGTCATAATTACAGGTAATGGTGCCGGCGCCGATATTAACCCGATCACCAATGCTGCTGTCACCCAGGTAACTGAGGTGACTGGCCTTGCTGTGTTTACCGAGTGAGGTATTCTTTATCTCGACAAAATTGCCCACCTTGCAGCCTTCCATCAGTTCGGTTCCGGGACGTACGCGGGCAAATGGACCGATGTCGCAGGCCCCAAGGCTACGCATTCCTTCCAGCACACTATAGGCGTGGACGCGGGTGCCGGCTGCCAGTTGGCAGTTCTTCAGCACACAGCCCGGACCAATGTGAACACCATCGCCCAGCGCGATGTCACCCTCCAATACGACATTCACGTCGATATAGACATCGCTACCCGCCTCGACCGTGCCGCGAATGTCGATACGCTGAGGGTCAGCGAGCTGCACGCCTGCCTGCATCAGTTCCGTGGATTTCTTCATTCGATACCGCCCCTCCAGTTCCGCCAGTTGTATACGGTCATTCGCACCCTGCAAATCCGCCGGCACCGGCGCAACAACAGCGCTGGTTGGAATGCCTTTTCTATACGCAATTTCAAACACATCGGTCAGATAATACTCGTTTTGTGAGTTTTCGCTGGCCATGTTCTCCAGGCAGTTCGTCAACACCGGACACGGCGCCAGGATAATGCCCGAATTAACCTCGGTGATGGCCTTTTGCGCTTGTGTCGCATCGCGTTCTTCAACGATACCCGTGACACTGCCCGCTTCATCACGGACGATCCGCCCATAGCCCCTTGGCTCGGCGATGTGCATCGTCAGCACCTTTATCCCTTCTGAAGGCGCTTCCAGCAGGCTTCTCAACACACCCGCCTCGAGCAACGGTATGTCGCCATACAGAACCATGACATCGGCCTCGTGCGGAATCCCCGGCATCGCCTGCAGCACCGCGTGACCTGTTCCGAGTTGCTGCGCCTGCGCGGCCCAGGTGATTGAAAAGGCGCTACACGCCTCGCGAACCTCCGGGGCCTGCGGGTTGAAAACGACGTGAATGCCCGCCGGCTGAAGTTGCAAAGCGGTGTTCAAAACGTGAATAATCATCGGCTGGCCGCCGACCGTTTGAAGAACTTTCGGCACCCGGGACTTCATGCGGGTTCCTGCACCGGCAGCAAGGATTATGATATGAAGGGGTTTATGCATAGTATTCAATGGCTGGGTTGGTCAACGATTATACCGGTAAGATTATAGGGTCTCTATGCAAATAAAAGGGCAAAGCCGGGATTAATCGGGACCTAACCGGGTCTCTATTATCATTCATGTCGGAATTTTCAGGATTATCAATGCGAACACTGTTTACAGGTCTGTTTTTACTGCTGCTGGCCAACACCGGTTTATCTGCCCAGGTGAATCGCTGGACAGCCAATGACGGTCAACTGATCCTGGAAGACATCCCGCCGATACCCGAATCACTGCCACCCATACTCAGCCGTTACCAGAACATCCGCTCCGCCAGTTTCTCCAGTTGGTCGAAGGACAGTAAAAGTATTTTTATCAAGACCAGCCTAGGGCCCGTCACCCAACTGCACCGGGTCGATACGCCGGGTGGCGCCCGCTACCAGGTGACGTTTGGCGATGAACCGGTAGGCGAGGTAGAGCTTCAGCCCAATAACAATTTGCTGGCCCTGACCATTGACCAGGGCGGTGATGAGTTCGACCAGATCTACCTGCTCAACCCCACGAATGGCCAGATGCGTTTGTTGTCTGATGGCAAAGCACTGAACAACCGCATGGTCTGGGACCGTCAGGGCCGCAGGCTGGCGTTTCGCTCCACCCGCAGAAATGGCCGCTCCAATGACATCTGGATACAAAAGCCGGCAAGCGATGAACCGGCCAAATTGTTGCTTCCAACAGAGGACGGCACCCTCTGGAAACCCATAGATTTCAGCCGTGACGGGAAAAGGTTGCTGGTCCAGCAGTTCGTCAGTGTGGCTGACTCGCGGATATACATCAAAGACCTGCCCGATGGTGAATTGCGGCTACTGGCCGGAAGCGCAGAGAACCCGTCGAGCAATATCGCCACAGGCTTTGGAAGGCAGGATAAAAGCGTCTTTTTTGTAAGCAACCACCACGGCGGCGCAGCCGAACTGGCGCAGGTGAGCCTGGACGAATTGCCGGTCACCACTTATATACCCAGCGCGGCCAACTGGGATATCACGCAGTTCGTCTTAAGCCCCGACCGCAAACGTGGCGCCTTTGTTGCCAACGAAGGCGGTATCAGCCGCCTTTACCTGTTTGATCCCGAACACCTCAATTACAAGCGTATCGAGAAAATCCCCATCGGCCTGATTACTGATTTAAACTTCAGTCCCAACAGCAAAAAGCTCGGTATGACCTTGAATTCGGCGCGCAATCCGAACGAGGCATTTGTACTCGACCTCGGGCGCAAGCCCCTTTCCTCCGGCAACCTGACCCGCTGGACCTTCAGTGAAGTGGGCGGACTCAGTACCGCGGAATTCTCGGAGCCCATCATCTTTACATATCCCTCTTCGGTCGAAGGCATGGAGGAGAAAATTGCGATACCCGCATTTGCCTACCTACCCAAGGGTGAGGGTCCGTTCCCGGTCATCATCCACGTCCACGGCGGTCCGGAAAACCAGTTCCGGCCGCGTTTTAACAGTGATTTCCAGATGTGGATCGACCAACTGGGCGCAGCGGTCATCGCCCCGAATGTGCGCGGTTCACTGGGGTATGGGTCCTATTACATCACCATGGATGATGGTTATAACCGCGAGGCCTCGGTGCAGGACATCGGCGCCCTGCTCGACTGGATAAAACAGCAACCGCAACTGGATGAGAACCGCGTCGCGATCATCGGCGCCAGCTATGGCGGTTACGTCGCACTTGCATCCGCGGTCCACTACAGCGACCGCCTGCGCGCCGCCGTTGACCGTGTCGGCATCAGCAACTTTGTGACCTTTCTTGAAAACACCCAGGACTACCGGCGTGAACTGCGGCGCGTGGAGTACGGCGACGAACGTGACCCGGAAATGCGGGCTTTTCTGGAGCGGATCAGCCCGTTGAACAATGTCGAAAAAATCAAGATCCCGCTGTTTGTACAACAGGGCAGCAATGATCCGATCGTGCCAAAATCGGAATCAGATCAAATGGTGGCAGCCCTGCGCGAGCGCGGCCAGACCGTTTGGTATATGAATGCCCTCAATGAGGGCCACGGTTATGGCAAGAAAGAAAACCGTGACCTGTTTGAGCAGGCCACGTTTTTGTTTCTGCAGAAATACCTTTTGGGTGACTAAAACCGCACCTGTTGAACCCCGATGGAATATCCGGGGTTACGGGTGCCATCACTGGGTAGCAATGCTGGCCTTGTATGCCCGCAGGGCTTCGTTAAACATCGTGGCAACGCGTTCTTCCATGTCTACGGAGTAGTCATGGGCATTGGCAATTGCCAGGACATTGCCCTTGGTCAATTCCCCACTGTCGAGATCTTTATCGAGACATGTGCGATAGTCCACCATTTCCGCCTGGAATTGCTTGACGTTTTTTTGCGCCTTCAGCATGTCCTCTTTGACCGGCACTTCCGGTATCGGCGGTGGTGCGGATGGCAGGGTGCATGCCTGCGCCGCCAGCGGCAAAACCACCCTGGAGCCGTCATCCATCACAATATCGTCTTGCGCAAAAACCGTCATTGACGCCATCAATACCAGTCCTGTTAAAACTACTCTCTTCATTACTTCACCTGCTTTAAATTAGTTTGTATATGGCATGACAGCGCAAATTGTTTCACCTGCCACAGAGGTTCATTCACCTTTCCAATATTCAGCCATTTCTGCCTGATCACGTATCATATAGCGCATGACCGTAGGTTTTCCATCTCCTTCACCAGAAAATTACGCCAACACGCCCACTTTCCCGGGTGCCGGCACGGTGATGTTAATGATATTGCCTTTGATGTCTTTTTACAGTGCCTTGCCACGCCCATCAGGGGCGTAAGACGATGGCCTCACCCATGCAATCAAATGCTCGGAAGGTCGTGTTTGCTGCCGGACTCGAAGGGTAGTCTTCGGCAAAAAGACTCCAGATCATCAGATCACGGCTTATACCATCGGTATCCCTGGCGCGCTTCTTCAAGGTGGCTTCGTGTGTAAACCCAAGGTGGGCCGGTATGGCCGCACTGGCCCCGTTTTCAGGCACGCACATGATTTCGACCCGCTCCGCCCTTTCGATATCAAAAGCCACGCGGATCATCGCACTGGTCGCTTCGGTGGCGAAGCCATTACCAACAGCATCCTTGTGCGTCCAGTAGCCTATTTCCAATCCGCCCGGACCGACACGCGCCATCAGCATGTTCTCGCCGAGCAGGACCTGCTCCGACGCGTCGAACACCGCATAACGGTACATCGCGCCCTGATCGAACGCTGCACGGTGTCCTCTAAGCCACAGGGCTGTTTGTTGCAAGCTGCGTGGTTCATCTCTCATGAAAGGGATAAACGGCCGCAGGTGTGTATCACAGGCGTTCAGTGCAGCCCTCAAGACCGGCGCATCAGCGGGTGACCAGCACCTGAGCACCAAACGATCTGTCTCCACGCGGTAGGCCGTGCGCGTTCCGGGTTCAGTGACTGCCATCAGAGCCATCGCCTCACGGTTGATTGGTATTCCAGGTATTGCCGGCCAAAGCTCGCTTCCAGGAAGCGCTCTTCACCCAGCACGAAGTTATTGCGAATAATCAGTACAAAGAGCGCGACCGGCAACAGCGCACCGACACTTCCCATCAGAAAAGCCGTGCCCGCCAGCATCAGGAACATACCCAGGTACATCGGGTTACGTGTATACCGGTAAAACCCGCCCTCCACCAGCGTGGTCGCCTCATCGAAGGGTTCGATACCGGTTCCCGCCCTTCTGAACATAGCCGCTGAGACGGCCGCCATGGCGATTCCAAAAAGTACGGCGGCGATTCCGGCATAGGCGAGCGGTTCGTGAACATATTGATAGAGGGGGAAGAAATAGTGCGCGAACAACATCAAAACCAGGGTCGCCAGCAAATACACCGGCGGTATTATTTTGCGCTTCTTTTCCACTGCTGCGGCCAAGGGCTCAACTGGTCCAGCGGTTTGCCCTGGCCCTGGCAGCCAGCACTACCAGGCAGATGGCGATCACCACCACCATCACCGGCATGACCAAACCGCCGGGCCCAAAGACCTCGAAGGACTTGCTCATGAAAAAAGCGTGGTACATCTGCACCAGCACGCCGGCCAGGGATAACTGCAGGAACAATCCGGCCAGGTTTTTTTTCAACAGCAACAGCACACAACCGAGGGCGCCGCAATTGACCGCGATGGCAAACGCGGCCGTCGCCCAGTCAGGTGTGCTTTCATATAGCTGGCGCTGGGCATCCGGTAACGCGGCCAGCGCCTCGGGAGTCATCGTGACCTGCATGATATAAGCCATCACACCCAACAGGTTCCACACCAGCAATACCGAAGCAACAATCATGAACCATTTGGGTGTCTTTTTTTCGGACGCTGCAGACATGCTTACCTCCGGAGGTTTGTTGTCATCCGCTTTCAGTATAGACGCTAAATAAACGCAAACCAGCCCATGACCGATTTGCTTATGGCCACCGACACGATGTACGAAAAGATCACCAGACCAAGCAGCCATGCATACATGCGTACGCGTTTACTGCGGCCAAACCGCAGGGCCACCAGGCCGACCCCAATGTAAACCAGCAAGGAGATTATTTTCGCCATCAACCAGGGTTGCTCCATGGGTGAAAGCTGCAACTGGACGGCGAGCGCAATCGCACTTGCAAGCAATACGGTATCCACGACCTGTGGGCTGATCCTTACCCAGCGCTTTTTTAACAATGGAGATTCCCCGAGCATCCAGATGCCACGGATAAAAAACCCGGCAAACGATAGTGCAGCAGACGCGATATGCAGGTTTTTTACAAATTCCATCGATGAAAGGACCTCGCTATTTTGTGGCGGTTAACCGGGATAAACGCTCAAGACTGGCTGCGGGTAATTGCTCCGAACGCTTGTAATACACTTCAAATGCCGGCGTATCCGGCGGCAATATCACCCACGGTTGTTTTGATGCGGTAAAAATGTGAACGTCGGGCGACAGGGCATCCGGGTTGTCCAGTGTGCCAACGCGTATAAAGCTGAGCAAATCACCTGCGCCGGCATAGTGGCTCCAAACGGCAATGAAACACTTTGGACAGCGCACAATCATCTGGCCCTTACCGCTATTTGAAGGCGTAAGAACCCGCTCGGGATGGCCGCTGAGCAGGTCGACCGCATCCGACTCAATCATGGCATTGAGGGCAAAAGCCGATCCGGTCTCGCGCTGGCACCAGCGGCAATGGCAGCAGTGAACATAGATCGGCGAACGGGTCAGACGGTAGCGCAGCTCACCACAGGTGCAACCGCCTTCCAGTTCGAGCGTGTTATTTTTGTTCATAGGCCTTAACGTTTCCTGATCACTTCACAGATTTCCAAGCTGAATGACCGGTACCATTTCTCACGCCCCCTGGCTTGTGCAAGCCGGTGCTGCGGATCATTTTTCCAGTCACGTATTTGTTGTTCAGTATCCCAATAGGATATCGCGATCTCTTTATTCCCGTCGGTAAAGGAAACAAAATCCCGGCAACCGTATTGCTTAAGTGCGAGGTCTCTGAGACGGTCCGCCGTGCGTGAATACTCATCATCCAATTCCGCCACGGTTGCCTTGAATATCACTGCGTACATTTATAGGCCCCGTCCCTATTGGTCCGTTGCGGCAGGCACTTCAAACCAGGTCGCATATCCCACCGCACGGCAGGACCCCGATTCGCCAAACAACGCCGTGCCAGTGTAATGCTTGCGGCCCTGCCGGCTGATTTCCCACCCGATCAGGACACATTTCTCACCCGCCGACACCCGCCCCTTGATCGAGACGGCAAGTTCACCGAGCAGGAGCGCGCCGTTTTCCGGTTCCGGGAACGCATAAGCACCCGGGCAGTCAAGCGCTGCCCATATGAATTCAGGTGCAACGTATCCCGATGAATCCACCAGCGTCGCATCGGGTATCCAGGCGGCCGCCACCATGCCATCGGGACCGCCGCCCTGCTCCACCGGACCGGCGAATATCCTCAGACCATCACCGGGTTCACGCTGCGGGCCGCAGACAAAACAGCCCGGATAAAAGTGGGCCACAAAGCCGCGATAACGGGTGGACGCGGCCTCGGCGGACGCAAAGTCGGGTGGCTTTGGTATATCAAGATCAATTTTCGCGGGCCGGCCGGATGCCACCAACTCATCCTTGTCATAGAGT
>DATCZY010000402.1:0-4912 GCA_036525655.1 Lysobacterales bacterium
TGTCGATGGTCATCCAAAAGTGGATGCTCTCCCCGCGGCGGAATACGCGGTGCGCATGCGGCAGTTTCCTGCTGACGCCAGGCTGGATCGCCGGCTCGAAGCGGGCCGCGTCAAGCCTGACGATATGCGTCAATTGGCAATGCTTCTCGCCGCATTCCACAAGCAATGCCCCGTGCAGACCGGCCTGCAACCGCAACAGGCTGCAGAACGTGCCAGCGCACCGGCACTGAATAATTTCGATCACATACAGGGCAGTCATATCAGCATTGAGTCACGCGGAAAAATCAATGCGATCGAAGCCTGGACGCGGGAACAGGCGCAGGCGTTGAAGCCGGTATTCGAACAACGCGCTGCCGAAGGTTTCGTGCGTGAGTGCCACGGCGATCTGCACCTGGCCAACCTGTTCGAGTGGAATGGTTGCATTTACCCTTACGACTGCCTGGAATTCAATGCCGAACTGCGCTGGATAGACCCAATCAGCGATATCGCTTTTTTGGTCATGGACCTGATGGCGCGTGACAGAACCGACATGGCATATCTCTTTCTGAATGCCTGGCTGGAAGAATCGGGTGACTACCAGGGTCTTGAAGTCCTGCGCTTCTACCTCGTCTATCGCAGCATGGTTCGGCTGAAGGTCGCCTCCATCCAGACCCGGAACCTGCATGAAGATGCGCAGGGCGAACATGCTATAAAAGCCCGCCATTATCTCGAACTCGCCCTGATGCTGATGGATAAACCGGCGCATCCCTTGCTGGTTCTGATGCACGGTATGTCCGCCTCGGGCAAGACACGCACCAGCGCCGGACTGATGACCACCCTGCCCGCCGTGCGCATCCGTAGTGATCTGGAGCGAAAACGATTACGTGGCCTGCCCCGGTACCGGCACACGCAGACGGGTATAGATTCGGATCTGTATTCCGCTGCAAGCACTGAGCAGACCTACGGGGTGCTCGCAGCCTTTTGCGAAACGGGACTCAAGGCCGGTTTCAACATGATCGCGGACGCCACCTTTGCAAAACGTTATTGGCGCTCTCACTTTATCGACCTGGCGGCCAGGCTCGGGGCAAGGCCCGTCATCTGCGAATGCAGCGCCCCGCTCGCCATACTCAAAGCGCGTATCCGGCAACGCGTGGCCGAAGATTCGGATGAGTCGGACGCCGACCTGGCGGTGCTTGAACACCAGTTGACGCACTTTGAACACCTTGATGATACCGAACGCCGCTTTGCAATGGATGACTGTTTCAAGCTATCGGCAGATTCCCGCAAAAGGCCGGTGTGAATGACGACTGAACAAAGCCTGCCAGTCAAGATTGAATTTACGCGGTCTTTCCTCATCTAATAAATTGGGAGTCTCTGAACCAGTCGGGGTGAAATCGATCGAAATTCCGCCATGATTTGTTCAGCGTCCCTTAATTGTAGATGGTCGTTTCTTTTTGCGCCTGGTTGCCATCAAAAAGGAGCACGCTATGAATGACTACACACATTTACGACAGAGCATGATCGACTATCAACTGCTCGCACGCGGTTTGTATGATCAGACTGTCCTTGATGCCGTCAATGCCGTACCACGTGAAGAGTTTGTTCCCACGGAACTGGTTGAGTTTGCCTACAGCGATACACCCTTGCCGATTGCCGCAAGCCAGACGATTTCCCAGCCCTATATCGTTGCCCTGATGACCGCTGCCCTCGAGCTCAAACCGGGGGACCGCGTGCTGGAGGTCGGCACCGGATCCGGTTACGCCGCTGCGATCCTCGCGGAGATTGCCAGCAAGGTCTTCACGATAGAACGGCATAAGATCCTTGCAGATACCGCGCGCAGCAAACTCGAAGAACTGGGTTACGACAATATCCTGGTTTTACACGGTGACGGTAGTCTCGGCTGGCCCGAGTACGCGCCGTTTGATGCCATCGTGGTCGCCGCGGGCGGACCGGAAGTACCCGAGGGCCTCAAGCAACAACTGACCGTTGGGGGACGCCTGGTCATCCCGGTTGGCACCAGTCTGCGCACGCAAAAGCTGCTGCGCATCACGCGCCTGGGTGAAAGTAAATACGAGCAGGAAGACCTCGGGGATGTCCGTTTCGTACCCTTGATCGGGGCCGCGGGATGGGAAGATGAAACCGGCGGCATAGCCACAGCCAAAATAAGCCTGCCGGAACTCATCTACCAATCGAGTGAGCATTTTGCCGACATAGATGACGTCAACCTCGACAAGCTTTTACAGCGTATCGGTGACAGCCGCCTGGTATTACTCGGCGAGGCCTCGCATGGCACGGCCGAGTTTTACGATATGCGCGCGCGTATCACCCGGGAACTCATCGAAAAGAAGGGCTTCAATATCATCGCGGTAGAAGCCGACTGGCCCGATGCGTCGCACATCGATCACTTCATACACGGCACCTCCCCCGACCCCCTGCTCGAAAGTGCACCTTTTTCCCGCTTTCCAACCTGGATGTGGGCAAATCAATCCGTGCTGAAATTTGTTCACTGGCTCAAAGCACACAATGAAAAGGTTTCCGCTCAAGGCAGGAAGGTTGGCTTTTACGGTCTGGATTTGTACAGCCTGTATAGCTCCATCGAAGTCGTGCTCAACTACCTGGACGAGGTCGACCCAATAACGGCAGAGGTCGCCCGGGTCAGGTACGGTTGCCTGATGCCGTGGGTCAACGATCCGGGCATGTACGGCCAGGTGACCATTACAAGGCAGTACCGGGAGTGTGAAAAAGACGTCGTGGCCGCCCTCCATGACTTGCTGCGCAAGCGCGTGGATTATTCTCGTGCCGACGGGGAACGATTCTTCAACGTCGAGCAAAATGCCCGCCTGGTGACCAACGCAGAGCGCTACTACCGCACCATGTATTACGCCGAGAACAGCTCCTGGAACCAGCGCGATCAACACATGTTCGACACGCTGCTTTCGGTGCTGAGATTCAGGGGGCCGGAGTCCAAGGCCGTTATCTGGGAGCACAATTCCCACATTGGTGATGCCAGGGCAACGCAGATGAGCGCCCGCGGTGAATTCAACATCGGCCAGCTCACACGACAAAAGTTTCCGGATTCCTGCTACCTGATCGGCTTTGGCACCGATCATGGCACCGTTGCCGCAGCATCTGAATGGGGTGGGCCAATGGAGATCAAGCAGGTACAACCATCACATATCGATAGTTATGAACGTCTCTGTCACGAGGTTAATACGGATAACTTTCTGCTGCCGCTCACCCGACCGCTACGTGAAGAAGCGCGCAGAAATCTGCTTGCCGAGCGCCTCGAGCGCGCCATCGGCGTGATCTACCGGCCCGAGACCGAATTACAAAGCCATTACTTTTACGCATCCTTGCCCAGGCAGTTTGATGAGTACATCTGGTTCGATGAAACACGTGCGGTAGAAGCGTTTACACGGGATATGACACAAGGTCTGCCGGATACTTTTCCTTTTGGCATCTGAGGCGCACCGGACACGCTGAAGCATCATGACACCGCCCATCAACTGCCGCACGATCATGCTCGATTTCGCAGCCTCCAGCGGGCTTTCCGATGCTTCACGTGAGCCACGCCGCTACCTGTGGACCGATGCATTCGCCGTGTGCAACTACCTGGAATTATTCCGGCAAAGCGGCGAGCACATGTTCCTGGACCTGGCCTTGCAGCTGGTTGACCAGGTTCATCAAACCCTTGGACAACATCGCCGGGATGGCGGACGCAGCGGTTGGCTCAGCGGTCTGGACGAGCCGCAGGCGCGTCTGCACCCCACCCGGGGAGGCTTGAGGATCGGCAAACCGCTGGATGAACGTCAACCTGGTGAGCCGCCTGATGCAGCCCGCGAATGGGATCAGGATGGTCAGTATTTTCACTACCTGACTAAATGGATGCATGCGCTGTATTGCGTCAGCAGGGAAACCGGCAATGATATCTATTTGCAGTGGGCCCTGGAGCTTGCCAAAACGGCGCACAGGGCTTTCACATACACAACTTCGGCGGTTGGGCCCAGACGCATGTACTGGAAAATGAGCATTGACCTTTCACGCCCGCTGGTGGACTCAATGGGTCAACATGACCCCTTGGATGGCTTGATCACGTATCTGCAACTGGACGGCGTCGCAAATCAAAAAACGGATCTGCCCGAAGGATTGGACCTGGGCCGGGAAATTGCAGATATGCGCGCAATGTGCGCTGGACTGCATTGCGCTACCGGAGACTCGCTGGGCATCGGCGGCCTGCTCACAGACGCGTTCAAGCTGGTACAAATGATCGACACCCGCCACCTGCAGGAATCGGCCAGGCTGGCTGCGCTGCTGGACGATATCGAATACAGCCTGCGCGCGTTTGTCACGCAAAACCCGTTAAGCCTGCCTGCGGAATATCGTTTGGCATTCCGCGAACTGGGGCTGACAATCGGTCTGCATGCCATCAGGAGGATGCGTAATCGAATTGCACAAAACCCGGGTAATTTTAACGGCGCGGAACAATTGATTGCGCTGCTCAATGGCCTGACCTCATTTCGGCACGTGCATACTTTCATCGAGGACTTCTGGCAACAACCCGAGCACCGGGCAACTGAAAACTGGAGGCTTCACGCCGATATCAATAATGTCATGCTCGCGACCACCCTGGCGCCGGATGGCTACTTGCAATTATGAAACCATCCATTTGCGCGGCTGTTCACCCACCGCTGAGCAACCGGCTGATTAAAATGGAGCCTGGCAGCTTGAACTGCTGCTGTGCAAGTTAATCCGCAAACAGATGTCTTTCGTGCTGCTGTCGCAGTAAGCCTGAATTAAGCTGATTCTAAGCTCGGGTTAAGGTAACTCCGGACCCGTATGAGGCATTTAAAGTAACGCTTCATCGCAGCCTGGCGGATTATGCCCCTTTAGTGGAATAACCAGACTATTTCATTGATCCACATCAACAAAAGGC
>DATCZY010000403.1:0-6481 GCA_036525655.1 Lysobacterales bacterium
AGTTCCTCCTGGTCAACGCTCAGTGAAGGACTGATCAGGGAGGTGTGCGCAAAGCTGTCGTCCTCGCGGATCGAGGACCATATCGGCAGCAGTTTTTTCTGGAGCCGGGTAAATTCGTCGTTAATATCAGGCAGCATGTACTTTCACCGTTTCACCAATCGTGTTCATGATGTGTCGCAATGCATCATAGTCCGGGTGCCGCACGCGCATCCAGGCGTTGGCCATGTAACCGCCTTCTATGGGCTGGGTCGGAGAACCGGGCGGCGGAAAATGGGCGGCGACGATACAGTCACCGTAGTGATGCTGTATGGCCTCGAGACCGGAATAGCCCGTGATGTGGCCATCGCAGGAAGGTCTCAGCGCAATCATTCCGGCGGCATAGCGGCGTGAGGGATTGCGGAACGGCCGGCCGTGGGTCAGTGCGCTGGCCCATTCGAGGTAGAGGTCAAAATCGTTGGCTGCGTTATACACATCCCATTGCCCGACACCCGGCGGCCGGCAGCCAATTTCCGAGAACCTGAGACCCTTGGGACTGGCGAACCACTCCATGTGGGTGGCCGATGTGCCGATCTCCAGGATTTTAATGACGTCGCGCGCCATCTTGCGGACCTCCTGGTAACCCGGGGCCTCGATGCGGTTGGTCGTCACCATCTGCGGTGATATCCAACGCTCGCGCATGGCCGTCAATACGCCGGGGTAATAATGCGTGATGAACTCATGCGTGACCTCGCCGTTGATGGTCAGCGTGTCGAGGTAGCCCTCATGCCCCTCGATAAATTCTTCGATGGCCACTTCTTCGCCATCGGCCACGCCCGATTCCACCAGCACCTTTTCCAGTTCGCGCGCATCCCGGACCTTCCAGGTGCCTGCTGCGCCGGCCCCGGCCGGTGGCTTGATAATCAGTGGATATCCAACCTCGCTGGCAAAATCACGTACACTCTTTGGATCACTCGCGCGCGTGGACAGGGCGCAGGGGATACCGGCTTTGCGGAGGACTTCCTTCATGGCGGGTTTGTCACGGCAAAGATAGGCCGTTCGAACCGATGTGCCGGGTATCCCGGTCGCTTCACGTACCTTGGCTGCGGCCATGATGTGTGCTTCGACCGTGGCCTCGAGCCGATCGACATATACCAGGCCCTGGATGTGCTGAACCGCGCGCAACAGCGAGGGTTCATGAACCACCGACTTGACCTGGACGTAATGACTGAGCCAGCCCTTGACGTCATCGGCAAGGTGCTCCTGTGGACGTTCGCCAATACCGATGACGGTAGCGCCCGCTTCTGACAAGCCGCGCACAAACTCGCGCTGGTTATAAGGGAAGGAGGGTTCGATAAAAATGATGTTCATAAAACTCGCCTCGATAGATCAATTCGAATGATGCTGTTTACCCACCAGACGGTAGAACAGGTCGATATAGATTTGTCCCTGCTTTTCCCACGAGTAGTCCATGGCCATGCCATTACGTACCAGTTTACGCCAGGTGGTCTTTTCCGGGTATAAATCCAACGCATAATTAACCGCCCAACCCAGGGCAGAGGCGTTGTAATCATTGAAAACAATACCGGTTCCCTTGCCGGTGGATGGATCGAACTGCTGCACGGAGTCGGCCAGACCACCGGTGCGCCGGACGATCGGCACGGTTCCATAGCGCAGACTGTACATCTGGTTCAGGCCGCAGGGCTCGAAAAGCGACGGCATCAGAAACATGTCGCTGCCGGCTTCAATCATGTGGGCCAGTTTGTTGTTGAAGCCGCGGTAAAAGCAGACCCGGTCGCGATAACGGTGTTGCAGCCAGCTGAAAAAATGTTCGTAACGTTGCTCACCGCTACCCAGGATGGCCATCGCGAAACGCCGGTTCATCATCATCTCCGGCACCACCTGTTGTACCAGGTCGAGGCCCTTTTGCCCCGTCAGTCGTGTGACCATTCCGATCAGCGGCATATCGTCGCTGCAATCGAGCGCCAGTTCCCGCATCAGCGCCAGCTTGTTTTTCTTTTTGCCGGCGATACGTCGACTATCGTAAGCGTGCGGAATCAATGGGTCGGCAGCGGGATTCCATTCAGTGAAATCAACCCCGTTCAAGATCCCGACCAGGGAATGGCGGCGTTGCTGCAGCAGATCCTGTAAACCCATACCGTATTCCGGACCCAGAATCTCCTTCGCATAGGTCGGACTGACCGTTGTCAGCAGATCTGCATATAGTACGCCGGTTTTCAAAAAGTTGACCATGCCGCTGGCGAGGTCATCCTGGTGCAGTTTGTCGGTTTCATGCTGCAGACCGATGTCTTCCAGTATGTGCGCGCCGAAAACACCCTGGTAGCCGATGTTGTGGATGGTCAGCACCGAGCGTGTGTTTTGGAACAGCTTGTCCCAGGCGTAGCGGGTTTTGAGATACAACGGCACCAGCGACGTGTGCCAGTCATGGCAATGAAAGATGTCCGGGGCAAACCCCATATGCTGGCACATCTCGATCGCCGCCCTGGACAGCAGGATGAAGCGCAGGTGCTCGTCTGAATCCGAGGTGTAAATTCCGGGCCGGTGGTAAAGCTGCGGGCAGCGCAGCAGGTAAATTGCCAGGTCGGTTCCGGGCAGTTTGGCCGTGTCGATGGAGTAGTGCAGGTGGTGCCTGCCCAACTGTATGGGCAGGTTTTGCAGGTATTTGACCCGCGTAATTTCCATGCCCGAGGTATCGATGGAAGAATAAAGCGGGATCAGTACGCGGACATCGTGTCCCTTGCGGTCGAGAAAACCCGACAGGGCTGAGGCAACGTCGGCCAACCCCCCGGTTTTCGCCAGTGGTGTTAACTCCGAAGAGGCAAGGCAGATTTTCAATGGTTCCTGTGGCATGATAGTGTTAATTTTCCTCTTGTCGGGACAGCATACCCAAGCGGGTTATTCTAACCATTTGCCAGGCTCGAAGCGCTCAAAATGACGATGAACGTATTATTGCTTTCGCCGGGTTACCCGGCCGATATGCCTGAATTCACCCGTGGCCTGGCCGAAGCCGGCGCCCGGGTATTCGGTGTTGGCGACTCACCGCTCGATGGCCTGCCGCCAATGGTACGACGTTCATTGTCAGAATACATAGCCGTACGATCACTTTGGGATGAATCTGCGGTCATTGCAGCATTGCGTGAACGGCTGCGTGGACAACAAATCGACCGGGTAGAGTGTCTTTGGGAACCCGGTATCCTGTTGGCTGCGCGCTTGCGCGAAACCTTTGGCGTCAGTGGCTTGAACATCCAACAGGCACAACGCTTCCGCGACAAGGAGCTGATGAAACAGGCGCTGGATGCCGCCGGCATCCGCACACCCCGTCACGTCGCCGCACAATCCGTGGCTGCCGTCTGGGAGGCGGCGGAGTTTATCGGTTTTCCGATCATTCTCAAGCCGATCGACGGTGCAGGTTCAGCCGATACCTACCGCATAAACGACGAAGACGAGCTCAGGGCGGTCCTGCCGCGCCTCAGACACGTGCAGTCGGTGAGCGTGGAAGAGTTCGTGGAGGGTGAGGAATACACCTTCGATACCATCACCGTCAACGGCAAGATCGCCTATTACAACATCGCCTGGTACCGGCCGAGGCCCCTGGTCGCGCGCAGCAACGAGTGGATCAGTCCGCAGGTCATCGCGTTGCGCGACATCGATCACCCCGATTTGCAGCAAGGTGTGAAAATGGGGTTCGATGTCATCGACGCCCTGCAGTTCGATACCGGCTTCACCCACATGGAGTGGTATCGCAAGGCCGATGGCGAGGTGGTGTTTGGTGAGATCGGCGCGCGTCCGCCCGGCGCCCACCAGGTCGACCAGATGAAGTATGTCTGCGATTTCGATGTGTTCCGCGAGTGGGCGAATGCCGTGACCACAGGCCGCATCAGTGAAGGCATCAAACCCAAATACAACGTTGCGAACATTTACAAGCGTGCGCGTGGGGTAGGCCGCATCGCCGCTATCGAGGGGATGGACAAACTACAACGTGAATTCGGCCAGCACGTCGTATGGAATACCCTGCAACCGGTCGGCAGTTGGCGCCGTGACTGGCGCAAGACCCTGGTTTCAGACGGGTTTATCATGCTTCGCCATCCCGATCTTGCCGCGACCATCGAGATGGCGGACAAGGTCGGAGCGGAACTGCATCTCTACGCGGGTTAAGCGTTCCAGTCGGCAAACTCTGCGAGGTACTTCGGCAGCATGACACGCCATGTTACCCAGTCATGCCGCCATTCGGTGCCCCACGGATCAACCCGGTTGGGCACTCCCTTGGCGCCCAGCGCATTGCCCATTCGCCATGATTCGCCAATATCTTCGAAGTCGCCTTCACCGCTGGGCAGCAGGACCAAGCGCTTGCGTAACTGCTCCAGCACGGGACCCTCGAGACCGGGCAAAAAGTGCAACGGTGAGGCAAAGTAGAAATCCTGGATAAAACGCCCCTCGAGGTACTTTGACAGATCGTAGGTGCCGCTCATGGCGATCGCCAGGCGGAACACATCGGGGTGCCGGCAGATCGTGGCGACCGCGTTGAATGCGCCGATCGATGCGCCCGCAGTGATGATTTCGATATCAGGTGATGCGCAATCCTGGCGGATGAGCGGAACGATCTCGCTGTAGACGAGCATATCGAACCGGTTTTGCAGCAATGAACAATATTCCGCCGAATGTTGTTTTGATATCCAGGCCCTGCCGGCGATGGAGTCGGTCGAGTAAACCTTGACGCGCCCGCTTTCGATCAGTGGCATCAACACCCCGATGAGATGAAAACGCTCGACTTCCTCTGCGTCTCCTCCAGCGGTTGGGAACAGCAATACGGGAACGCCGTAGGTGCCCCAGCGCACCAGTTGGACCTCTTGTTCGACGTTGGGCGAATACCAGCGGTAGACGTGTTTCAAGGACGGTCACCCTCCACCCGGCGCCAATCCTGCACGCGGTTCCAGAACAACTCGACAAAGGTATCAATTTCATTTTCAGGATACAGCGCCGTGACCTTCTCCCTGATGGCAGCATGGACGATATCGCTGGCGAAAAACTCATGGGCCATTTCGTCAAGCTGCGGCAAATGTCTGGCGCAAAAGCTTTCGAACTCATCCACGTTGAAATGCTTGCGGGCGATGGCGACGTACCCCGCCATTTTTTCTTCAAACGGAATATCCTGATCGGCGATCGTAAAGTACGACTGCCAATCGAGATTGGTCTTCATCGAACGATCCGTGGCGGCGCAGAAAATCGACCAGCGCAAGTTGGATTTGATCAACCACGGGAAGTGGTAGTGCAGAGACGTCACCTGTGAATCGGGGCAGGCGTTGGCAAAATCGATCGGGTACCAGGTGCCTTCCTGGCGCAAGGCTTCGCAGGAATTGAAATCCCAGCCGAAAAACGCGTTGATGACCATGGTCATATCCTGCAACCGGCGCGCCTGGTCCGCCGGCAGAAAATCGTGATCCATGCGGTAACGGTCGTGCAAGGGGGCGCCCGGGTCGTAATTGACCATGCGGAACTGCGGACCGAGACCGATACAGCGCACGAAGGCGTCGTGGGGTTCAACGCCTTTTTGCAGGTTCATGACCCGCGTGCCGCTGCTCTCGTAGGCGTTGAGCAATTGCTGGCGGTTGTGGATGCCGGTGACGCCAACCCAGGCGCCGCCGTCATACGGTTTCATATAAAGCGGATAGCCGATGCGGTCACCGATTGCACCCAGGTCAAACAGCTTGGCATAGCGGGTCAGTGTCGGTTGCAGGTCGGTGGATTCCTGGTATCTTTTTGGCGGAATCATCCAGGTATCGGGCACCGGAAAACCAAGACGCATCATGGCGGCGTAGGTGGTTTGCTTTTCCATCGACTGCAGCGACCAGGGATTGTTGAACACGTACAGGTCGTTGACCAGTATCTCCGTTTTAATCCACTCGCGCGAGGTGTGATACCAGTGGGTCAGGCGGTCGATGACGACATCGTAATTGCAGGTCTTGCGCAGATCGAAGGGTTCAATCTGGACCCTTGATGATTCAAAACTGACCGTGTTCCCATCGATCGAAAGTTTGAGGTCGAGTTGTTTGAGTAATTCCTCATAACAAATGGGCCAGCAGATGTCCGCACCGAGAGACAGGCCGATTTTCCGGGTGATATTTGCCACTTATTGATCCTCTGTTTGCAACCTGATCATCATACGTCCTTCAAATGGATTGAACCAGATTTTCATCATTTGCGGCAAATCTTACTCGTACACCATCCAGAGGGGCCCCGGAAACAGCCACGAAAGACCGGTGCGCAGGCGGTCGCGCCAGTTTTCCCAGTTGTGGGCATCGCGGGCCTCTTCAAACTTGACCTGCATGCCCTGTGCCTGGAGCAGCGGCACCAGTGAACGGTTTTCATAAATCAGCGATTCGTAGATGCCACAGCTCATGTAAATCTTTTCAGCCACCGCGAAAGGGTTCTTGCGATACTCGTTAACAAAACGCACCACCGGGTCGAAAATCGGCCCCTTCTGGTG
>DATCZY010000404.1:0-3725 GCA_036525655.1 Lysobacterales bacterium
TGATCCCCGCGGTGTCACAACGCGTTTTCAGGAGTGACAGGCTGTCTTCGATAACGTTGTGCAGGTCTACATCAACCATGCGTGCTGGGGCCTGCCGCGAAAAGAACATCAGTTTCCTGATGATTTCGCGCGCGTACAGCGATGCCTTTTCGATCTTTTCGATATCGCTCCGCGTCTGCTCCGACAAGTTCGGGGACTTGTTCGCCAATTGTGCAAACCCGAGAATATTACCAAGCGGTTCATTGAGTTCGTGGGCTACGCCGGCTGCAAGCTGGCCGATCGTAACGAGTCGATCCGCGCGACGGACCTGGGTTTGTAATTGCAGCTTTTCCTCTTCAGCTTGTTTGTGCTCGATGATGGAGTTCAGTTCACGCGCAACACCGACGATGAGATGCCGCTCTTCGGCCAGGAAGGGCTCTTCCGCAAGCAGTTGAATGTCATCGAAGGTATGGGTCCCTGTTTCCCTGTAAAACACCTCCACTTGCCCACGCATCTCGCCCCGGCCGGTCACGTCGGCAGACAGCCGGTAAGGTCCGGTTTCGAAGCCGGCGGAGCAGAACGAGTTTTGCCCGAGGGTAATGCGGGCGGTCGCAAGCCCGGGGTACTGCAAGGCGACCGGCAGGAGTTCGGCGATTTTCTGCAGCATATGGTCAAGTCCGACATTGGGCTCGGCGGCGATATGCGCGATTCGGTACATGCAATCCAGTTCTTTGACGCGCTCCATCAACGCCGCCCTTGCCCGGCGATTCGAGATTGCGACGCCAAGCAGTTGCGCCAGGTCCTCATACGATTCGACCTTCGATGCATTTGCAGTATCCAGTTCGGGGCCGGTAAGTTGCAGCACGCCCTGGTTATGCACGTCGACCTCGAATGGCATCAAAACCGTCTGTTTCAGACAAATACTATTGCCCGGGGCGGGCCCGACGTCAGGCAGGCGCTGTTCGCCATGATCGATACGGGCAAGAACCCGCTCCATCAGGTTGGCTGGGGGATGTTCCCGGTTTCGTGGTAATGGCTTTTCGCTGGCGGATGCCGTTGCAAGATTTGTCAGGCGAAATACCGGGTCCGGCTTTTCCATGGCCTGCCAGTGGTAACGCAGATCGCCGTCCTCAAGCCAAAGATCGAGCCTGTCAGCTGCTGTCAACCCAAGAATGGCTATTGACGCCTCACGCAGAAATTCGGCCCGCGATTGACCGCGGTTTGCAATGCGCAGAAGATGTCGCGAAACAGCGACAAGATCGCCCCGGAACTCTCTCCCCCTGCGAATTATCTGCTGCCTCCTTCGCACAGATCAGGTTAAACCGCACCCTGATCCAACATTGCATCCGCTACTCTCGTGAACCCGCCGATATTCGCACCGACTACGTAGTCCCCGGCCCGGCCATGCCGCGCCGCGGCGCTTGTGCATATGTCGTGGATGTTCACCATAATCGAATGGAGCATGGCATCCACCCGCTTTGCATCCCAACTTTGACCCGTTCGGTTCTGGGCCATTTCCAACCCTGAAACGGCAACACCTCCGGCGTTGGCCGCCTTACCCGGAGCATAGAGCATGCCACTGCTCTGAAGGATGTTGACGGCCCCTGGGGTAGTGGGCATGTTAGCACCCTCGACAACGCATCGACAACCATTGCCAACCAGCGAGTTTGCGTCATTTTCGTTCAGTTCGTTCTGAATCGCGCAGGGTAAAGCCACGTCGCATGGAACGACCCAGGGCCGCTGCCCGGGATGAAAATCAACGTGGTAATGTTCTGCATATTGCTGCACCTCGTCACGTCCTCCAACGCGCATTTCACGCATGAAGTCGATCTTCTCTCCGCGGACTCCGTCCGGGTCGTAAATGAAACCGTCCGGACCCGAAAGGGTCACTACTTTACCGCCCAATTCCGTCACTTTTTGCACTGCTCCCCAGGCGACGTTGCCAAAGCCGGAGACTGTTACTGTCTTGCCTTCGAGACTTTCATGTCTGCCACGCAGCATTTCCTCCGTGAAATACGCGACGCCATAGCCCGTCGCCTCCGGTCTCATGCGCGATCCACCCCAACTGAGGCCCTTGCCCGTCAGGGTACCGTCAAAATTCCCGGTCAGTCTCTTGTATTGGCCAAAGAGATAACCGATTTCCCTGGCGCCAACGCCGATGTCGCCCGCAGGCACATCGGTTTCGGGTCCAATGTGACGAAAAAGCGTGGTCATATAACTCTGGCAAAAGCGCATGATCTCGTTATCGGACCGCCCCCGGAACTGAAAATCAGCGCCGCCTTTGCCACCGCCGAGGGATATCCCCGTCAGGGCATTCTTGAAGGTCTGTTCAAACCCGAGGAATTTTAGCGATCCCAGGGTGACAGATGAGTGGAAGCGTGTGCCTCCCTTGTAGGGGCCAAGCGCATTGTTAAACTGCACGCGATAGCCGCGGTTGACGTTGACCCGGTTGTCGTCATCGGTCCATACAACCCGAAACGAGATTGCCCTTTCAGGCTCGATGATCCGCTCGAGTATTCGCGCCTCTTCATACTGGGGATTTTGCTCCAGAACCAATGATATCGATTCAAACACCTCCTCAACCGACTGCAGAAACTCTATCTCCCACGGAACCCGCAATTTCAGCTCCGCAAGGACACGGCGTGCGTAGGGGTTCAATTCCGTAGATTGCAGATCGGGTTTGGTCACAGGGGTCAATACCCGGCTTTGTGCCTTTGCCGGTAAAGGCATGTCTTGACTCAGTTCAGACGCGCTCATTATATTCTCGCAATGGTTTTAGAGGTTTACGATGCTTTTCCTGCTTGGCTCACAGGGCTTTAAGCGACCCGGCTTTTCAGCTCCTGGTATTCATTTGGCTGTTCTGAGACCGCATCCGTTTTTTCCTCGATAACCGGCAGGCGATCGTCAAATTCCTCACAGCACCAAATCGAGCTGTTTGCGTTGGCCAGGTAAACACAGAATTTGGCATGGTTACACGTCATACAAAGGCCTGTGACTGCGTTTTTGTCTTCGTTCATAATCATCATTATTCTCCAGTGAAATCTGCGGAAAACCGCATATAAGTCCTTTAACCCTAAGCTTTTTACTGCATTATCTATGCCAATAAAAAACCTGCTGCTCGGTTGTACCGCTAAAGGCCGTAAACACTGGTTTTATAACGAATACAGAAGCGAATAACACCGGATTCCGGAACTGTTAATCGAAGTCCGGGTAGGGCAAAACTGCCCAGTGGGGAGAAATTCCCCGATTATTTGCCACTACACATGAGGTCAAGCTCAGAGACACTGGTAGACACAGACCTCGGACTGGGGATTTTTTGGACTCCAGTGCCTAGCGCATCTGCAGTACGACAAAGGTCTCAAAATGGGCGGTCGCTGGAAACAGATCCAGCAACTGGATGGTTTTAAAGCGGAAACGTGATTCCAGATCGCGCAGGTCGCGCGCCAGGCTGGCGGGGTTGCAACTGACATAGAGCACGTGCCGGGGTTTGATTTTTTTCACCCAGCTATTCAGGCCGGGAAAGCCCCGGCGCGGTGGATCGATCAACAGGGCATCAAAGTCCGTTCCGCTCACCCTGCGTGCGAAGTTCGGCAGAGTTTGCTCATCATACAAATCCATTTGAAAGAAATTTTCGGGTTTTGCGGCATCCGCAGGATCGCTGTAATTGTCGATCATGACCCGCTCGCCGCCGGTTGCGGCAAACGCATCGGACAGGTTGCCATTACCCGAGAAAACGTCCAAAAGGC
>DATCZY010000405.1:0-5200 GCA_036525655.1 Lysobacterales bacterium
GAAGTCGGCCATTACACTCAACGGGGTGGGTTCCGGGTTGATTTCGATCACGGTGGCGCCGGCATTGAGCGCGATAAAAGGCAGGTTCGCGGCAGGTTGCACGAGGGTTGAAGTGCCAATCGAAAAAAATACGTCGCATTCGAGGGCCGCTGCCGTTGCACGGTTCATGGCGCCTTCGGGCAAAGTCTCCCCGAACCAGACGACGGCGGGTCTCGCAAGTCCTTTCGGGTGATGCGGTGATAAGGGCGGCCGGCCCGGGCTGGAGGCGATCCAGCGATCGTCAATGAGCTTGCCGGTTTCGCTGCAAATCGAGCGCATGATATTACCATGCAGCTCGATAACCCCGGTTGAACCCGCACGCTGGTGAAGACCATCCACGTTCTGTGTCAACAACAGCATGGTTTCGAAGTATTGCTCCATTTCAACCAGGGCATGGTGCCCCGCGTGGGGAACGACTTTGTGTATTTGCTCGCGACGTTCTGCGTACCAGTCCCAGACGACCTGCGGGTCAGCCCGGAACGCATGCGGTGTTGCCAGGTCCTCCGGTCGGAATTTTGCCCATAAACCGCTTTGGGCATCACGAAAGGTTGGAACACCGCTCTCCGCCGACATCCCGGCGCCTGTCAGTAACAGTATTTTCCTGGCATTTAGCAATGTCCCGATCAGGTCGGCGGATAGTTGCATGACTTTGCTATTCCCTGTCAAGGCTCTGGCATATGGCTAAGTATTGATTCTGAGTGTATTCTATCTGGTTCTGCGTGATGATTTTGTCCGGATTTGGCCCGTTTCAATGCTTGGGCAACCGGGCCCAGGCAGGAAAAATTTTACATGGATTACCAGGTTAAAGGCAGGTAAAAAAAAATGAAAGGCAAACTCTTTATCAAGACACATGGTTGTCAGATGAACGAGTATGATTCCGACAAAATGGCGGACGTACTGGCGGCATCGCACGGTCTTGAATTGACCGATTCCGAGGACGATGCCGATGTTATCCTCGTCAATACCTGTTCTATTCGGGAGAAGGCCCAGGAAAAAGTATTTTCGCAATTGGGTCGCTGGAAAAAACTGAAAGCGGACGGGCGCAAGGTTGTCATTGGTGTGGGTGGCTGTGTTGCGAGCCAGGAAGGTGAAGCCATCATCAAGCGCGCACCCTATGTCGATATGGTTTTCGGACCGCAGACCCTGCATCGGTTGCCGGACATGATCGACTCCGTGCGCAGCACCGGCAAACCGGCGGTCGATATTTCGTTCCCCGAGATTGAAAAGTTCGATAGCCTGCCGGCGGCGGGCGCAAAAGGCCCAAGCGCCTTTGTATCGATCATGGAAGGTTGCTCAAAATACTGCACATTCTGCGTCGTGCCCTATACCAGGGGTGAGGAGGTCAGCCGTCCACTGGATGATGTTGTGGCCGAATGTGCCGGCCTGGCACAACAGGGTGTCAAGGAAATCAACCTGTTGGGACAGAATGTGAATTCGTACGACGGCGAGCTTTACGAGGGCGGCAGGGCAGACCTGGCCTTATTGATCCATTATGTTGCCGCCATCGATGGTATCGAAAGAATACGTTTCACCACCTCGCATCCCGTGGAGTTTTCAAGCAGTCTTATCGAGGCGTTCGGCGAGGTTCCAAAACTGGCAAATTATGTGCACCTGCCGGTGCAAAGCGGTTCCGACCGCGTGTTGGCGATGATGAAGCGTGGCCATACCGTACTCGAATACAAACAAAAAATACGCCGTCTGCGCGAACACCGGCCGGATATCAGCCTGTCCTCCGATTTTATCGTGGGGTTCCCGGGTGAAACGGATCGTGATTTCGAAAATACCCTGAAGCTGATCGCGGAAATAAATTTTGACCAGAGTTTCAGTTTTATCTATAGCGCCAGGCCCGGGACGCCGGCGGCATCCTTGCCCGATGACACGCCCATGGAGGTCAAGAAGGAGCGTCTTTCACGCTTGCAGGCATTGATCAACAGGCAGGCGTTCGACATCAGCAAGGCGATGGTCGGCAGCGTGCAACGGATATTGGTGGAAGGCTTCAGCAAAAAGGATTCACAACAACTTGCCGGCAGAACGGAAAACAACCGGGTGGTGAATTTTGAAGGCCATCCGCGTCTGATCGGGCAATTTGCCGATGTGATCATTACCGAAGCATTAAGAAATTCTTTGAGGGCACGTGTTGTTGTTGACGACACGCATGCCGCGATGGCTTTGTAAGCTGATGAGCCAAAGACTGAGCCTGGAGCTGGAACCCGCCGATACCGAACGCCTGGCCAATTTGTGTGGCCAGTTCGATCAGCATCTGAAACAAATTGAAAGCCGTTTACACGTAGATATTTTCTGCCGCGGCAATCTTTTTACGGTACAGGGTGAAACCCGCCAGGCGCGTGCGGCCAGCCGCTTGCTCAAACAACTCTATACACTTTCTGAAACAGAATTGCTGACACCCGAACTGATCAACCTGCACCTGCAGGAGTCTGGCATAGCCGAAATCGCCGCTGAAGAAGAAAAGCAACCGCATGCCGATGAGGTCACGATCATTACTAAACGCGGCGCCATCCGCGGCCGCGGACCCAACCAAAAGCAGTATTTGCGCAATATCAATCAACACGCGGTCAATTTTGGGATCGGACCTGCCGGGACGGGTAAAACCTATCTCGCGGTAGCCAGTGCCGTGGCGGCATTGCAGGCGGATCACGTGCAGCGTATCGTGCTGGTCAGGCCGGCGGTGGAGGCGGGCGAGCGGCTTGGGTTTCTTCCAGGTGACCTGGCGCAGAAAGTTGATCCTTATTTGCGTCCACTGTACGACGCGCTTTATGAAATGCTCGGCTTTGATCACGTGGCGAGACTGATTGAACGCAATGTGATCGAGGTGGCGCCGCTGGCGTTTATGCGCGGACGCACGCTGAATGACGCGTTTATCATTCTTGATGAAGCGCAGAACACGACAACCGAACAGATGAAAATGTTCCTGACCCGGACGGGTTTCGGATCAACCGCTGTGATCACCGGAGATGTCACGCAGATCGATTTGCCCAAACACCAGCTTTCGGGGTTAAAGCAGGCTGTCAGGATTCTGAAGGGTGTTGAAGGTATCAGCTTCACTTATTTTAACGCGAGGGATGTGGTCAGACACCCGATGGTCCAGCGTATCGTGATGGCCTATGACAAGGCGAGTGCGGAAGACGGGACGTCTGATGCAAACTGACCTGGAGATACAACGTGCCACGACATCCACCAATGTGCCGGGTGACGACCAGTTTAAGCGTTGGATAAGTGCCGTTCCGGCGGCGGAAGGCGTCGAATATACCTTGACCATCCGCATCGTTGATGAACCCGAAGCGCAGCGCTTCAACCGGGAGTACCGCAACCGTGACTATGCCACCAATGTCCTGTCCTTCCCGGCAGAGTTGCCTGAAGGACTGCCAGAGGAAGTCAGGCAGTCCCAGCTTGGCGATCTGCTGATCTGTGCGCCAGTGTTGGTTCGCGAAGCGTTGGAGCAAAATAGGCCGGAAACAGACCACTGGGCGCATTTGACCATCCACGGTCTGTTGCACTTGCTGGGTTACGATCATGAACAGCCGGATGAGGCTGTTGTCATGGAGTCCGTGGAGATTGAAATCCTGGAAAAACTGGGCATTCCTGATCCCTATGTGGACATCTCTTGATAAGTTTTCAGAAAGGAATGCTGACATATTCGCACGCTTCTGGTAAAACACGCTTTAGACCATATATATCCTGTCTAACCAAGGGCGCAATGGGCGTCGTCAAGTAAATTTATAATGAGCGAAGATCAATCGAGTAACGGTACCGGTCCCAAAAACTGGATGGGACGCATCAGCAAGGTGTTTTCATCTGAACCCCGGGACCGCGAAGAACTGAGAGAACTGATTAACGAGTCCTGTGAGAAGGGCATACTTGACGCAGATGCGGTAGCCATGATCGATGGGGCACTCGCCGTCTCAGAGATGCAGGTGCGTGACGCAATGGTGCCGCGTTCGCACATGGTTGTCATTTCAGTCGACTCTCCCCTGGATGAGTTCCTTCCAAAGGTTCTGGAGTCCGGTCACTCGCGCTTTCCTGTCATAGGCGAGGATCGCGATGTGGTCGAAGGTATCCTTCTGGCCAAGGACCTGTTGCGTCACTATGCAGAAGAAAGCGGCCCTTTCAACCTCAAGGCCCTGCTCAGACCGGCGGTCGTGATTCCTGAAAGCAAACGCTTGAATATGTTGCTCAGGGACTTCCGCTCGAGCCGCAACCACATGGCTATCGTGGTTGATGAGTACGGCGGGGTTTCCGGTCTGATCACGATCGAGGATGTTCTGGAAGAAATCGTCGGCGAAATTGATGATGAACACGATGAAGAGGAAGAGGCGTCGATCAAGGCGCTGGGCGATAACAACTATCGCATCGACGCATTGACTGAGGTCGAAGAGTTCAACGAGGTCTTCGAATGTGATTTGAGTGACGAGGACTACGACACCGTTGGCGGCCTGTTGCTGGCGGAGTTTGGCCGGGTGCCTGAAACGGGTGAAGAAGTTACTTTGGCAGAGCGCTTTCATTTTCATGTTACAGCGGCCGATAACCGCCGTATCATCATGCTGGAAATGAATGATCTCAAACCCGATTAGAGAGCCAGCACCGGGCAACCGCATAGTGTTAACAGGCCCTGGTCCGCAACCGGTCATCATACCCACGGGTGCTTTTCGGACCTGGTGGTTTTATCTCTGCTTTGCTCTGCTGGTCTTTTCCAGGGTTGTTATTGCTGATGAGGTTTCGGCCTTGCCCGACGTTCCCGATGATGGCAAGGAAGCATGGCTGGTCACATTCGATCCCGGTGAGATTTACTTCGAGCGATTCGGGCACAATGCCATCTGGTTGAGAGAACCTGCCGCGGGTCTCGACCACACCTTTAATTTCGGGTATTTTGATTTTGAGCAGGAGGATTTTTTTCTGCGATTCATGCGTGGCCGTATGCTCTATTTTTCCATCGCACAACCGGCCGCGAGAGAATTTGCCTACTATCGCCATGTAAACCGGAGCATCCGCGCCCAGAAACTCAATCTGAAGCCGCTTCAATATCAGCGATTACGCGATTACCTGCTCAATGAGGTTCAGCCGGAGAACCGAAACTACCGTTACGACTATTATCTTAATAACTGTTCGACGCGGATAAGGGACGCGCTCGATATCGCCCTCGACG
>DATCZY010000406.1:0-4047 GCA_036525655.1 Lysobacterales bacterium
CAACGCGATCAGTGGCCATCGCAGTTCGGTCAGCGTGGATGCCATTATTGCCACCTATGGGCACAACCCCCACAAGCACCTGTTCTCAACAGGCTACGTGCCACCGTTGAGCAATCAATCCCTGTTTCGCCGCGATCAGAACCTGTGCCTTTACTGCGGCTTGCAGTTTCCTAACTACCTGCTTTCAAGGGATCACGTCCACCCGCTAAGCCAGGGCGGACAGGACCGTTGGGTCAATGTCGTCACCGCCTGTAAACGATGCAACAACCATAAAGCCGGCAGGACGCCCGAGCAGGCGGGCATGGAACTGCTCGCGATTCCGTTCAGCCCGACCCACGCGGAATACGTCTACCTGCAGGGTCGCCAGATACTCAATGACCAGATGGAGTTTCTGCTGGCGCACTTCCCGCGCAACAGCGTTTTACGCAAACGGGTTGAACAGGGCGAGTCGTTGCTTGTCTGAGGCCACGCGCTGTCATTTTGGGTTAAGATAGGCGCCCTATGAGCCTGCAACCCGTTTACATTGTTGATGCCAGCATCTATATATTTCGTGCCTGGTTTTCAATTTCTGACGAATTCGCCAATTCGGCTGGAGAACCCACCAACGCCGTTTACGGCTTTACCGGTTTCCTCTGCAGCCTGCTTGAGCAAACCAATGCCGAACACATCGGCGTGGCTTTTGACGAATCGTTGAGCAAGAGTTATCGCAATGAAATCTACCCCGAATACAAGGCCAATCGCGATCCGGCCCCGGAAGAACTGAAGCGCCAGTTCAAGTGGGCAAGGGAGGTGGCCGAATCCATGGGTCTGAGCTGTTTTGCCGACCAGCGTTACGAAGCCGATGACCTGATTGGCACACTGGCGGCGCACTGGCGCGAACGCGGACACCCGGTTTGCATCATCAGCAGCGACAAAGACCTGACCCAACTGGTAGACAAAAATGATACCTGGTGGGATTTCACACGCAACCAGAAACTCAGCCATGCAAAAATCAAGGATAAGTTCGGTGTCTTTCCCGAGCAGATAGCAGATTTTCTTGCGCTGACCGGTGACGCGGTTGACAACATCCCGGGAGTTCCGGGGATTGGCCCCAAATCCGCCGCCGCCCTGCTAAGTCATTTTGACAACCTGGGCGCATTGTGGGAAAGGATCGAAGAGGTGCAGCACCTGAGTATCCGCGGCGCCAAATCGCTGCGTCAAAAACTGGGGGAGCACAGGGGCGCTGCGGAGTTGGCAAGACAGCTGACAGGTATCGAAACCCGGGTACCCTCGGCACTGGAAAACCCGGCTGTGACCCGCAGCGAATTGGATGAAGCCCGCCTCAATCGCCTGTTTGACGAAATGGAGTTTGGCGGAATGCTGCGGCGGCGTTGCCTGCTGACCGGCTAGTCTTTTTTATCTTCCTGTTCACGCTGCTTGGTCTTTTTAGCCTGTTGCTCCAAAAACAACTGCATATCTGGCTGAATCAGATTTGAGCCGGCGTCCAGAGGTGTACGTAATACGGTAACAGGCTTGATTGAACCCGGTTCACCCAGCATCTGGCTGTTGGCGAAATAGTACAGATCTTCGCCCATAATTGTTCCAAAGCTGGGCAGATCAAATGCCGGTTGGGCGACAGCCATCGGTCTGACTCCAGCAACTTTTGTGCCGCTTGCGTCGAGTTGAAGACTTATGACGCGCTGTGGCCTGATACCATTTTGAATCACGTACAGTGCGTTATCTTTCAGATACAAGCCATCGATCCCTGCCAGGTTCAGTGTTTCGGGAATATCCAGCAAACGTGCCCTTTGACCCTTAACATCAACCACCATGATGCCCATCTCACGGTCTGCAACGTACATGATGCGCCCATCAGGCTGCATGGCGATACCTCGCTGACTTATCATCTCTCTAAATGCCATCACCGCCTTTAGTTTTTGTTCACCAGAGGGTTTGACATATATGAATGGCAAAAACCTGTCCGCGATATAGATGTCACCGTCCGGACTGAGAACCATGCTGCCCAGGATGTGCGACTGCCCATCAGTCGGAACCGGGTAGCTACTGAGCAGGTCCAGCGTTTCCAGGTCGAATTCAAATAAAGCAGACCGCCCCATATCGATGGGATCGTAGCGCGCAAAACCAGGAACAGATGCACTGGTGATCCATAACCGCTTACGTGACTGGTCCACTAGGATGTCGAATATTGCCCACAATTTATTGTTATCGTCAGCTTTGAGCAATTCATCGACCTGACCATCTTTGCCAACCGCTAAGATCTGGCCCTCAACGATGGTGCCCACCAGGAACTTCTGACGGCTTTCATCCCAACTGATGGCCGAGGGTAATATCACCTTTTCAGGCAGAACAAATAGCGGCTCGGACTCACCCATCGGCTCTCCGGCCATTTTCATCAATTCATTAACGTAATCGAAAACCTCGGTACCCCTGATATTCATGGTGGCATCTGATTCCATGAAGTCATAGGCAAGACCTTGCCGTTGCATTTTTAACATCAAGTCATAAGCCGGTGTCTTCTCATTCAGCAATGCGTGGGCGAGCACCAGTTGGTACATGTATTCACTGTTATTGGGACGCAAATTGCGCAAACTCTCAAGAACCCTTCGGAACGTGAGGTAGTCTTTGGCCACGTAGGCCTGGTTGGCCTTGACCAGCAGTGCGGGTACGCTTTCAGGCAGTGCTTCATCGGTTTTGGTTTGCGCCGCCAACGGCAGACTGCCCAGGACAAGGGTGAGTGAAACGACAAAAGTAATTAATGATTTGTAAAGCATGGTTGTCCTTTTTCTATCTTGTTAAATCCGCTGTTATATGAACCACCGTGAAGCATTTGGTTCAGCCTGATGATGATCCATTTTTATAGGGTTGATAGTGCAGTTGGGATACAATCGCCGCAGTTTATCAGAGTATGGCTGGATTCTGTGGCAGAAAATGTGACAACTCATTACCGTGGACGCTTTCTTGGATTACAGGAGCGCGATGGTTGGGAGTATGCATTCCGCACCAACGTAAGTGGTGTAGCGGTGCTGGTACCAGTGACCAATGCGCGTGAGTTGATACTCGTTGAGCAATACCGCATTCCGGTCAGGAGCCGCGTAATGGAGTTGCCGGCCGGGCTGGCGGGCGATACGGGGGATCGTGACGAGAGCCTCAAAACAGCCGCCCAGAGGGAACTGATCGAGGAGACCGGTTACCGTGCCGGCTTTCTGGACGAACTGCTTAGCTGCCCGAGCACACCGGGTATGAGCGACGAGATTGTCACCATATTTTATGCCGGAGATCTCGAGAAGGTGGGCCCGGGCGGTGGCAACGGTGATGAGGATATTACCGTCCACCATGTGCCGCTCAAAACCGCGAGCCAGTGGCTGGAAGCACGCATGGCCGAGGGTATCATGGTGGACCCGAAAATCTACGCCGGTCTGTTCTGGGCAGCGTTGCGATCCTGAGCTTCTGGCCGGCCTGTATTGACCCAAAGCCCGATGACGGAAGCAGTCGATATGAATAGCTTTAAAAAACTTTTTGACCCCTATTTCTCAAAGGCGTATCGAGCATGAGTAAAGTTTCCACAGTTTCACCACTGGCCATCGTTATCCATGGCGGCGCCGGCACGATCGCCAGGAAGGACATGACCGCAGATGACGAAGCCGCGATCCGCGCCATCCTTAAGGCCTCCGTCCAGGCCGGTTACCAGGCCCTTGTCGATGGCGAAACCAGCATCGACGCCGTCATTGCCGCCATCAAGGTGATGGAAGATTCGCCCCTGTTCAACGCAGGTAAAGGCGCTGTATTCAATGCGGCGGGAAACCATGAAATGGATGCCTCCCTCATGGAGGGCGCGGGTTTGGAAGCCGGCGCCGTGGCGTCTGTCGCGCGTATTAAAAATCCGATCGAGCTGGCCAAAAGAGTCATGACAGATTCAGAGCACGTCATGCTGATGGGTGACGGCGCGGAAGAATTTGCCCGCCAACTGGGTTTCGAGATGATGGATCCGGCCTATTTCTACACCGACTTCCGCTGGCAGCAATTACAGCGGGTCAAGGCTGAGGAACT
>DATCZY010000407.1:0-2945 GCA_036525655.1 Lysobacterales bacterium
GATTTTTCCCTGCTGAGCAGAGCGGGCAGGGCTCCACCGAGGCGCGGCGCCATGTTGTCGGTGAAGTACTGCTGCATTTCCCCACCGGGAAGAAACACCTCGCGTATCAGCAGACGTGGCATGTTGGGGTGTTTGGCAGCCATCGAAATCAACAGGTGGGCAATCACCTCCGGGGTCGCATCGGGGCCATCTTTCATTTTGGCAATGGCTGCACCCAGCGGCTCGATCGCTCGTTCCATGACGCTTTGCAGCAGCAGTTTTTTCTGGCCGAAATAGTAATGCACCAGGGCCGGGTTAACACCCGACCTGTCGGCTATCTGGCGTATCGATGTGGCTGCGTAACCATTGTCGGCAAACAGTTCTTCCGCCGTATCGAGGATTTGCTTTTTCAAATCCTGTTGGTCCGTATCGACCGGCCGGCCACGCGCTCGTTCGGGTATCTGTGTTTTGTGATTCATCCGTCTATATTAATTAATCGTTTAATTAATTACAAGTTAAAGTGTTCTTGGTACGCGGAATCTGTAAAATCGGCGCCTATGAATATTCCCGGGAAAAAGGATCTGGACAGAACATTATCGGTTGCACCCATGATGGACTGGACCGACCGGCATTGCCGCTACTTCCATCGCCTGTTGGCGCCCTCGGCCCTGCTGTATACCGAGATGGTCACAACTGGCGCGATCATCCACGGTGATGCAGATCGCTTCTTCGCTTACAACCCGGAAGAACGGCCCCTTGCCTTGCAGCTGGGCGGCAGTGAACCTGCTGACCTGGCGGCCTGTGCGCGCATGGCCGAGCAGCGTGGTTTCAGTGAGATCAATCTAAATGTCGGCTGCCCGTCCGATCGCGTGCAGCGTGGCCGCTTTGGCGCCTGCCTGATGCTGGAGCCCGAGCTTGTCAGGGATTGCATGTCGGCCATGCGCGATGCGGTCGATATCCCGGTGACCATCAAAACCCGCCTGGGTGTGGATGATCACGACAGCTATCAATACATGGCTGACTTTGTCGGACGCGTGGCTGAGTCGGGCTGTACGGTTTTTATCATGCACGCGCGCAAGGCCCTGTTGGAGGGGCTCAGTCCTAAACAGAACCGCGATGTACCACCCTTGCGCTATGACTGGGTATACCGCTTGAAGCAGGAATCACCGGGTTTGCAGATCGTCTTAAATGGCGGCATCGATTCGCTCGATGCAGTGAAAAGTCACCTCGAACACGTCGATGGTGTCATGTTGGGGCGGGCTGCGTATCATACGCCCTGGTTGCTGGCCGAGTGCCAGCAACAGTTGTTTGACGGTCAGGCCATTGCAAGGCGCGAGGACATCATAGGACCCATGAATTCATATATCGAAAAACAGGCAGGCCTGGGCGTGGCGGTGAAGCACGTCAGCCGGCATTTGCTGGGTTTGTTCCAGGGTTTGCCGGGTGCGAAGGCCTGGCGGCGCTACCTGAGCGAAAATGCCTACCGCGATGACGGCAACGTGGACCTGCTCAACCAGGCTCTGGCCGCCATGAAGGCCGCTGCCGGTCAACCGCGTTATTCAGAAGCAGCGCCGCTGTGATCGTCGATAAGCCTGCGGATTTTCTGGCAAAGCTGGAGACCGAAACCTTTCCGGCCACGGGTCCGGTCTGCGCAAAGGCGGTCATGCTGGTCGAACCGGCCGAGTTCACGGTGAATACGGAATCCGCCATCGACAACCACTACATGAACCTGACCGATCTGGCGGATTCGCAACGCGCACTCGAACAGGCGCGGGCCCTCGCTGGCCTGATTACCAGGCAGGGTATCGATGTGGTTTCTTTCCCCGGCAGGCGGGAGACACCCGATGCCGTTTTCCCCAACAATGTTTTCGCCACGACACCCGACCGCTTCATCATCGGGCGCATGCTGCGGCCGAGCAGGCAAAGAGAGGCAGATCGGCCGGATATCAGGGCGTATTTCACGACACGCGGGTACCGTGAAATTGATCTCAGCGGTGAGGATATGGTGGCTGAACTGACCGGCACCCTGATCATAGATCACGCCCGCGGTATCGGTTTTTGCGGCATGACCGGCAGGGTTGACCAGGCCGGGCTCAGGGCGATGCACGAAGCATTTGATCTGAAATTGACATTCAGTTTCGATCTTAGACCCGAGGAGTACCACACCAATGTCATCATGATGGTGCTCGCCGGCCGAGCCTGCGTGATCTATCCGGGTGGGTTTGCCGACCCGGCCGTACCCGCGGCGATCGCGCGTGCATTTCCAGGGCGCACCCTGGTTTTGAATACGGCGGAGCAGTGCGCTTTCGCCGCCAACTGTATCGCCCTGACCGAAAAAGATCTTTTCATGAGCCAAACCGCGTTCGATGCTCTGCGGGATTCAAGCCGCAGGACCTTGGAGGACTGGGGCTTCACGATCCACAGCACCCCCCTGGATGAAATTGAAAAGGCCGGTGGAAGTTTGCGTTGCATGGTGGCCGAAATTTTTTAGTCCACCCGCAAATGTCGGAAATTGTTCAGGAGGAATTCACCTGCTTGCGTTAGAATAATTTACCTGACTGGAGATCTCCCGGGAGTCAACTGGACCGCAATGCGACCGAAAATGTTAACTAAACTATGCCTGATACTGCTGGTGCTGCTGCTACCGGTATCGGCTTTCGCCATCAGTCTCGAGGACGCGGCGAGACAGGCTGCGCAGCAAAATAATGCCAAGGTGTTGTCAGCCAGAACGGTTGAGCAGGGCGATCGCCGTGTACACGAGATCAAATTGCTGACCAAGGATGGCGTGGTCAAAACCGTGAGGATTCCGGACAACAGCAAAGGGAAAAAGCGTTAACAGGGGGCATCATGCGCATATTGGTGGTTGAAGACGATAGCAGCCTGCAGACCTCGCTTGCGGACATCCTGCGTGGCGCCGGTTACGCGGTGGACGTCAGTGGTGACGGCATAGAAGGGCTGTTTTACGG
>DATCZY010000408.1:0-8457 GCA_036525655.1 Lysobacterales bacterium
CTGCCGCCTGGAGCGCATCCTTTACCAGGCTGGCTGGCTTACCGGAGCTTTTTTCCAGCCATTCGCTGACAATACGGGGGTCCGGTTGGGTGACGGTCATACTCTGGCAGCGACTGCGGATCGTGACCGGCAGCCTCGCCGGGTTGTCACTGACCAGGATCAAAACGGTATTTCCCGCGGGTTCCTCGAGGCTTTTCAGCAACGCATTGGCCGCAGCAGCATTCATCGCTTCAGCGGGATGGATATAGGCGACCTTGCGCTCACTGATCGACGTGGTGAGATTCAACTTGGCGATCAGGGCCCGCACCTGGTCGACCTTGATAACCTCGCTGTCCTCTTCGGGCTGAAGATCAAAATAGTCCGGATGGGCCGCGCCGGCGAGCACCTGGCAAGAGCGGCAATGACCGCATGCGAAATCCTGTTGTTCACGGCATAAAAGCCGGGCAACCATGGCCCTGGCCAGGGCCGTTTTACCGGTCCCCGTGGGCCCTTCGATCATCAGGGCATGCGCGAGTTTGTCACGCTCAAGCCGTTGTAAGAAAAACGACCAGTGATCGCCCAGCCACGGGTAAATTTCAGTACTGGCCGTCCTGGAATCACTCATAAACCCAGCCTTTCCCGCAGGATATCCTGTACCTGCGCCCACACCTGCGCCTCATCCCGGCTCGCATCGATGACTCTGAATCTTTGCGGATCAGCCTTGGCACGGTCGAGGTAGGCGTTTCTGACCCGCTCGAAAAACCGGATCGACTCAATCTCGAAGCGGTCCGCTTCACCGCGGCCGGCGACCCGTTTCATGCCCAGTTCCACCGGTACGTCGAACAATAGCGTGAGATCCGGCTGTAGGCCCTTGAGGACCAGTTTTTCAACGACCGCGACGGTCTCAGCACCCAGTTGCCGCCCCCCGCCCTGATAGGCGTAACTGGCATCGGTAAAACGGTCACAGACGATGACCTTGCCCTCCGCCAGCGCCGGCAGAATCACTTCCTGCACCAGTTGTGAGCGCGCGGCAAACATCATCAGAAGTTCGGAGATTGCATTGAGACCTGCGTTGCGGGTATCCAGCAGCAAGCGTCGAATCTGTTCCGAGATCACGGTGCCACCGGGCTCACGGGTTTCCACGACACTGCTGCCATGCTCTGAAAGCCACTTTACAATGCGCTTGTTCTGTGTGCTCTTTCCAGCCCCTTCGCCGCCTTCAAGCGTAATGAAGAATCCTTTTTGCATTTGCATTATTCCCGGCCTTCGGGCCCGGCGGGATTACCCCTGGTTTGTTTGATCAACTGTCTGACTGCCTCGTTGTGCGCTTCAAGTGTACTCGAAAACGTATGGCCACCCTGCCCGTTGGCGACAAAAAACATGGCATCGCCAGCGGCCGGGTGCGCTGCGGCCTGTAAAGAAGCCGGACCGGGCAGCGCAATGGGGGTCGGTGGCAAGCCATGACGGGTGTAGGTGTTGTAGGGGGTATCCAGTTTGAGGTCCTGGCGGCGGATGTCACCCTGATAAGTCTCACCCATACCGTAGATAACTGTCGGGTCTGTTTCGAGCCTCCAGTGCTTGAGCAGACGGCGCACAAAAACCCCCGCGATATCTGCCCGCTCGCTTTCCAGCGATGTCTCTTTTTCGATGATGGATGCCATGATCAGCAATTCATATTCGGTCTCATACGGAAGCCCCGTGTCACGTCCGGCCCAGGCGTCTGCCAGTGCTTGAGTCATATCACGGTGCGCGCGCCGCAGAATCTGCTGGTCTGAATCACCACGCACGAATACATAGGTTTCAGGAAGAAACCACCCCTCCGGATTGCCTGCGGGCAGGCCTTCAATACCTTGCAGTTCCGCCACGGTCGCAATGCTGTGTTTCAGCACGGGGTCGTTGCCGAGCGCGTTCAACAACTGCTCCACCGACCATCCTTCCACGATAGTAAAGCGGTAACTGACGACTTTTCCGGAAGCCAGCAGATTCAACAGCCCCGGAGGCGACAACCCGGGCTTGAGTTCGTACTCGCCGGCCTTGATGGTCAGCGGCTTAAGCCGGCTTAGCAGGCGCCAGCGCCAATCCATTTGGGTTACACCCTGCTGTTCCAACTCCGTTACCACCGAGCGAATGTTACTCCCGGGCACGACCATGATGACCAACCCATCCTGCTCAAGTTGCAGCGGTGCGTGAAGGAATTGCTGATACCGGTACCAAACCCCTGCCACAACCGCGGACGATAACAGCAAAAGAACCAGCACAGGCGGCAAAAGCCGTTTCATGTCTTTCTGGCTCCCTCCATCAGCCAGGTTTGTAATTCGCGTGTCACCGGTCCGATTGCAAAGGTCTGTTCGTTAATGGATTTCACCGGCACGATACCTTTTACCGTACTACAAATGAATACCTCGTCGGCCTCCTGCAACATATCGAGCGTGACTCGCCGTTGCTCGCAGCGTGCACCAAAGCCTGCAAGAATATGGCTGCGGACCACACCGCGCACACCGCAAAGATCTAGCCTGGGTGTTAATAGCCGGTCTTCCATGACCAGAAAAATGTTCGCATCCACAGCGCAGGTGACGTGATCCTGCCGGTCGAGCAGGATACCTTCCCGGGCACCGTGCCGACGCAGTTCCGCGCTGGCCAATACCTGCTCCAGCCGGTTCAGATGCTTCATTCCGCCCAGCGCGGGCTGTATTGCCAACCGAAGATCACAAATGCGGGCCCTGACACCCTTTCGGGCCAGCTTGGCAATACCGTCGGGGTAACGTTCGGCACTGACTATCCTGATGCAGTTTTCATGTTCCGGTGGCATGTAGGACTGCGAAGAACCGCCGCGGCAGAGGATGATCTTCACGACGGCATCGGTTAACCCTGCGCTGACGGTCTGAACTTCCCTTAACAGTATGGATTGCGGTGGCATCGGTAAGCCAAGCCGCTCACAGCCAATGCCCAGGCGGTCCATATGGCCCTGCCACCTGCGCGGACGGCCATGGTGCACCAGCAGTGTTTCGAAAAGACCGTCGCCATAATTGAGGCCGCGATTGGATGTCGCAACCAGCGTGGAGATTTCGCCGTCTACCAAACATTCATTCATAAGCTTGTCCCTGGGGTATCAAAACCGACCTTGATTCCTGTAACAATCCGCGGGTTTCATCCCCGGTTTCTGCGTCCTTCTAATCCCGGCATTCGACCCGGGAACGGAAGCAGACGATATGATGAACATGTTCTTGGCTCCCGACAACCCTCAATTCATCCCGACCACACTGGCGTGTCTGCAAACGGCAAGAGGATTGTCGCACGCCCGCAGATCAACAGCATGGCACCGAAGCGCTGACTGGGATACTTTGGCTATTCATATGCTGTCCCTGAAAGGAACCGCGACCGGCCCCTCAAGGCTGGGTGCCGGCAAAAAACGGGTGACAGATCCAGAGGGGTCAGTCGGTGAACTTGCGAAACACCAGGCTGCCGTTGGTGCCGCCAAAACCGAATGAGTTGGAAATAGCAACGTTCACATCCGCTTCACGCGCCGTATTGGGTACATAATCGAGATCGCAATCCGGGCTTGGGTTTTCAAGATTGATGGTTGGCGGAATGATGCCATCGCGGATACAGAGCAGGGTGAATATGGCTTCGACGCCACCCGCTGCACCCAACAGGTGCCCGGTCATGGACTTTGTTGAACTGATTGCCAACTTGTAGGCCGCATCACCAAAGATGGTTTTTGTTGCCGTGGTTTCAGCGAGATCACCCAGCGGGGTTGAGGTTCCATGGGCGTTGATATAATCCACATCCTGCGGATTCACGCCGGCGTTATTCATCGCAATACGCATACAACGCGCCGCACCTTCACCGTCTTCGGGTGGGGCGGTCATGTGGTAGGCATCGGCGCTCATGCCAAAACCAATCACCTCTCCATAAATGTCGGCGCCCCGTTTCTTCGCATGCTCCAACTCTTCCAGCACAACCACGCCTGCGCCGTTGGAAAGCACGAAACCGTCGCGGCTTTCATCCCAGGGCCGGCTGGCCTGCTCAGGTTCATCATTGCGCGTAGACATGGCCCGTGCCGAAATAAAGCCGCTCATCGAGGTGGGTGTGGTTGCAAATTCTGCTCCACCGGCAACCATCAGATCCGCTTCACCGTATTGGATCATGCGGGTTGCTACGCCTATGTTATGCGTTGCCGTGCTGCACGCGGTCACGATGGCCAGATTCGGGCCCTTGAGATTGTGCACCAGCGATACATAACCACCGATCATATTGATGATTGACCCGGGGATGAAAAATGGACTGACCTTGCGGGGGCCACCGCTCAGGTAGGCCTCGGTGGTATCCTCGATGGTCTTGAGGCCACCGATACCGGAGCCCAGTGCACAACCGATGCGCTCCGGATCAAAACCAGCGTCTTCAGCCAGCAGACCGGCATCCCGCAAGGCATCGACCGATGCGGCAAAACCGTAATGGACGAAATCATCCAGACGTTGAACTTCGCGCGGACTGAGGTAATTGGCCACATCGAAACCAACCACTTCCCCCGCGATACGTGTTTTCATATGGCTTGCGTCGAATGAACTGACCATTTTAATACCACTACGGCCATGACATATGGCGTCCCATGCGGTATCAATGGTACTGCCAACGGGCGATACAATACCCATGCCAGTCACTACAACGCGGCGCTGTGACATATTGGAAAACCTCAATTTTTAAATGCCTAAAACGAATAACGGCCGACAAATCGTCGGCCGATAACGTTTAGTTCATGGTTTTAACTTCAGCTTTTGACAGAATTGACGTAATCAATAGCCTGCTGGACACTGGTGATCTTTTCCGCTTCTTCATCGGGAATCTCACATTCAAATTCTTCTTCAAGTGCCATAACCAGTTCCACGGTATCCAGAGAGTCCGCGCCCAGGTCGTCTACAAAAGATGCATTGGCAGTTACTTCCTCTTCTTTAACACCAAGTTGCTCTACAACAATCTTCTTCACGCGTTCTTCAATGCTGCTCATTATTTTATATTTCCTAAAATGTTTGACTCGAGAGACGCAATTTTAAAGAATCTGCGCCAGTTCTGCCAGTTTAATCCTATTCGCCACCGTATGGTTCCCGGATGGCGCGTTTATGAATCGAAGTTTCTCTCTTATATCAATAATTTAATAATTTTATGTCACGTACATGCCGCCGTTCACATGCAGCGTCTGGCCGGTGATATAGGCGGCCGATGGCGATGCCAGGAAGCTGACGGCCTCGGCGATTTCAATTGCTTCGCCCAAACGGTTCAGCGGTATGTCTTTCAACATGGCCTCGCGTTGGGTCTCGTTTAACTCACGGGTCATGTCGGTATCGATAAAGCCGGGTGCAACCACGTTCACCGTGATCCCTCTGGAACCAACTTCACGCGCCAACGAACGACTGAAACCCATCATACCAGCCTTTGCTGCAGCATAGTTTGCCTGGCCGGCATTGCCCATGGAACCGACCACCGATGAAATGCTGATAATCCGCCCCTGGCGGGCTTTCATCATGCCACGCAGGCAGGCTTTGGAAAGACGGTAAACCGAACGCAGGTTAGTATCGATCACCGTTTCCCAGTCTTCCTCGCTCATTCGCATCAACAGCTGGTCGCGGGTCACACCGGCATTATTGACCAGGATGGTCGGCGCTGCCGCCAGGCTGGATATTTCGGCCAATACCGAACTGATGTGATCGACATCATTAACATTCAATACCAGGCCGGTCAGACCATCCACATTCCGCCCGCTAATCGCCGTGGCGCCAGATTCGCTTGTTGCGGTGCCAAAGACCCTCGCGCCCTGCGCGGCAAGCTTATCCGCAATCGCCGCGCCAATCCCCCTGCTGGCGCCCGTCACCAGCGCTACCTGGCCGTTCAATCGATTATCCATCGTTCTTCTCCACTTGCAGGGCGCGGTTCATGTTTTCCGGCCCCGTTAACGCAAACACCTCGGTATCAGGGGCGATGCGTCGATTGAAATCAAACAGCACCCCGCCCGGACCACACTCATAAAACCGACGTACGCCTGATTCCAACAAGGTCATGATGGTTTCTGTCCAGCGCACCGGTTGCCATAACTGCCGCGCCAGTGCTTCCCTGATTTGTTCCGCATCGGGGTACGCGCGCACATCTGCATTCTGGATGACCGGTATCGAGCTTTCGGAAAAATGCACCGTCAATAACGCGTCCTGGAGCCTCACCGCAGCGGGTTTCATCAAACGGCAATGAGAAGGTATCTCGACAGGCAGCAACTGAACCCGCTCAGCGCCGGCCTGAAGAGCCAGTTCACCCGCTTGCCGTACGGCCTCGCGATTGCCCGAAATGACAACCAACCCAGGGGCATTGTAGTTTGCGCAACTGACGATTTCGCCATTTTCCACCCTGCTGCATATCTCGCGCATCAGCTTGTCTTCGAGACCCCACACGCACGACATGGCGCCGCCTCCGGACGGGGTCGCCTGCTGCATGAACCGTCCCCTTTGTGCAACGATGGATACGGCATCGGTAAACTCCATGACCCCGGTTGCCACGAGCGCCGAGTATTCACCCAGGCCATGACCGGCAAAAAAATCGGGCCGTGTGCCGCCGAGTTGTTGCCAGACACGCCAGGTGGCGATACCGGCAACCAGCATGGCAGGTTTTTTTATTTCGGCTTTATTCAGCTCGGCTTCCGGTCCGGAACTCGTCACCGACCACAAATCGAAACCCAGCACCTCTGATGCCTCGCTGAAGGTATCCCGCACGAGGCTGTAACTTTCAGCCATTGCAGACATCATTCCAACAGACTGGGAACTTTCACCGGGGAATAAAAATGCGGTTTTTGTCATTATCTTTACCTGTATAGCGAGCGTTCGGGATCGCTTGTTAGTATTTAATCAGTGCTGAAGCCCACGTGAACCCACCACCAAAAGCCTCAAGGAGCAGGATATCGCCACGCTTGATGTTACCGGAGCGCACCGCCTCGTCCAGGGCGAGGGGCACCGACCCGGCCGAGGTATTACCGTGCCTGTCAACCGTCACCACAACCTGGTCCATGGTCATTCCAAGCTTCTTCGCAGTCGCCTTTATGATGCGCAGGTTAGCCTGGTGCGGGATTAACCAGTCGAGTTCAGATTTACTCATCTGGTTGTGTTCGAGGGTCTCGTCAACAATACGGCCCAATGTGTTGACCGCGACTTTGAAAACTTCATTACCCTTCATGCGGATGCGAACGCCACCGCGCTCCTCCGCTTTGAAACCCGTGCTTACACCCACATCTACACCCAGCAGATCGCTGTGCCTGCCAGCGGCATGGATATGGGTAGAAAGAATACCTGCCTCTTCTGAGGCTTCCAGCACGACGGCGCCGGCCCCGTCGCCGAATAAAACGGCCGTGCCGCGGTCATTCCAGTCAATCATTGCCGTCAGTTTGTCGACGCCGACGACCAGCGCGGTTTTCACATCCCCGCAGCGGATATATTTATCCGCGACGGACAATGCATACATGAACCCGGAACAGGCGGCATTGATATCCATCGCACCACAATCCGGCAACCCCAGGCGTGCCTGTAAAAGGCATGCGGTACTTGGAAACACCAGATCCGGTGTTGTCGTGCCCAGAACCAGCAGACCGATGTCCTCGGGCTTGACCCCGGCAGCTTTCATCGCCCGTTGCGCCGCCACCTCTGCCATGTCGCCACTGGTCTCACCGTCATGCGCAACCCGCCGTTCACCGATCCCCGTGCGATCGCGTATCCATTCATCCGAGGTGTCGAGTATTTTTTCGAGGTCGGCATTGGTGACAATTTTTTCCGGCAAATAACTGCCGGTTCCTATAATTCTTGAAAATCTCACAGGCCTACCTCAAATGGAATAATCGTTAATCATCGATTCTATCAACCGCGGTACCTGGCGTTCAGATTCCACGACAGCTTCTTTTATCGCATGACCAAGCGCCTTGCGATCGGAATTCCCATGGCTTTTTACCACCACACCACGAAGCCCGAGCAACGGCGCTCCATTATGCTTGGATGGCTCAAAACGTTCCAGCAAACCTTGCAACGAATTTTTGAGCAGCAACGCACCCGTTTTCGCAAACACCCCGTTTTTCATGGCCAAATTGAATTGCTGCAGAAACATGCTCGCCAGGCCTTCGGCGGACTTAATTATCAGGTTGCCGGAAAATCCGTCGCACACGGCAACATCCACCTTGCCCGCAAAAATATCATGCCCTTCGATGAAGCCCCGGTAATTGATCGGTAAGTCCTTGAGCATGGCATGGGCCTCCTTGACCACAGTGTCCCCCTTGCTGTCTTCATGACCCACATTCAGCAACGCGACTCTCGGTTCCCCGCTCAACCCATCCAACGGACAGGCAACGGTGCCCATGATGGCAAACTGAACCAATTGATGGGCACTGACATGCAGGTTTGCACCCAGGTCCAATAAGCTGGTCTGACCGCAAGCCGAAGGCACGACGGACATCAGTGC
>DATCZY010000409.1:0-5732 GCA_036525655.1 Lysobacterales bacterium
CACTACTTGATGACATGGTACGCGATATTCGCGCCGGCACACGACCGGTTGGAAATTACAATCCGGCCTACCTGGCGTCGCTTTATCTCGAAGTATCCAATATCAACAAGGCGGCGGAAATGCAAAAACTGGCCCTGGATGAAAACGACTGGTTTCCGACCAACGTTTTGGTCTATGCACCCGGCGGCGCCAAACTCCCCGAAGAGATCAGCACCGATCCCCAGTGGCTGGCCGTTTGGGACGATCCGCGCATGGAGGATATGATCAACGTGTACCGGCAGAACCTGCTGGCGTGGCGGGCGCGGAGCCCGTCATCTGGTTTGCGGTAAAGTTAGAACCAGCACAATGCCGGCACTTGTATCCGATATTGTGTCATAAGCTGTCTACAAACAGAGGTACGGAACTGCACTGTCTTGCTACGAGCCCCGTCAGTTCGGCCTTACGAATCTGTGAAGGAACGGAGGGCGACTGGACGGATAAGTTTGCCGCAGAGGTTGAGTCGCTGCGCTAACAGTAACGTCTGGTCCTCGCCGGAAGCGGCGGTTCACATTACTGAAATTTCCATCGAATGAATGGCTGCTTCCGCCCATTAGCGAACCCATGGGGTGTGATTGATTCGGGCGATTCTCGATTCTTTATCTATACCCGCTAGAAAGTGCCGATCATGATCCGGAGGACTGTCTGCACGGGTCATTTAAATGAAAATATTAATCATTTGCATCATCGTGTTCATTAAGCTAAGGTCAGAGTCTCACGCGTCCATCTCTCGAAATGCAGACCAGATGCCAGGCCCATTGAAGCTGGCATGACCTCTCCACTAAAGAGCTACCAGGCTACTTTATTCGCGGCACCAAAGTAACCGGATACCCTAATTATGCACTTGAATGATCTGGTGCTCGCCGCGGACCACTTAGTGCCAGGATTAAGACCTGCCTATAGATGCCAAACGGCATTTAATTGCGGGATGTCAAAAAACACAGGGGATATTCATGAAACTTTCAAAGCTGACCGATCGCGCAGGTCTCCATTTAAGACTGGGCACGCTGTTAATGGAGTGCTCTAAAATTACGCGTTGGAGTGTTGCGGTGGGGATCTTCTTGCTGCTCGCTATACCGAACCAGGTGTCGGCTTACGACGTCTGCGAGAATGATGGGGCTTGCACCCATGAAGCCATGACACGTCAGGCCCTGGACATCTTTTTCCCTGATGATGCAGATTTTCCGGAAGCTCTTAGAAGAGAAATCCTGTTCGGTGCAGAAGACCCCGATCAGTATGAGCTATTTTACGGTTGCGGGGGTGTGGGAGATGCCCTGGTCACTTGCTCACACCTATGGGATGCCGACAGGTCGCTCGGCACGCCCTTCGTTTTAGCCTTTAAACCTTATGCCAACGCTTTCCAGGCGGCGCAAACACTGTGGACGCGGGCACTGGGTGCCTATGCAAATGGTGATGTTCCAAAGGCATACCGCTACCTGGGGATGGTGGCGCATTTTCTCGGCGACCAGACCATTCCGGCACATGCTCACAATGATCGGCACCCTGCGGTAACTGGTGATGGCGATTATTATGAGGTCACAATGAGCCAGCCAAAACTGCCGACTGATTGCTTGTTAAAGTATCCCCCCGGGGATGAGCGTGACGACTGTATTGTTAAGTCCTCGCAACGGTTTACAGGCGGGTACAACGCGGAGCTGAGCATTACTGAAGCGCAAGCATTAGAGCTCAAGGGGATTCTAAACCCACCGGAGACCATTACCGAAACTGACCGAAAGTTCCTGTGGCTGCTTCTGAGTACAAACCAGGTGGCGGACCTGTTCCCTTCGGACGATTTCAACGGTGATGCCTTTTCTCCGAACGATCCGGAATTCCCTGCAGCCACCGGCTGGATCGATGATGTGATCATCCAGACTTACAATGAGCTGGGTTCGGCCACCATAGAAAAAATAACAGACTGCAACACCGACACCGTTCCACGGTTTGAGAACACCGAGCTCAAAGAGGCTGCATTTGAACAGGACGGCAAACCCATCACAACCTGTCCGGATATGTTTGACCTCATTCGCGAGGTTTCCTACAAAAGGGGAATTCGTGCACTGGCCGGCCTGTTCGCCTTGTGGCAGGAGTCCATCAAGCAGCCCATACTGGTGGTGACTATGATTTCGATGGCTGAGCTGGGAGAAGGTGATGATGATACCGGCCTGGTAGATGGCACGAATGAAGATGACTTTTATGTGGGTATGGTGTTTGGAACCAACAAGAAGGTCCACGAGCAAGACTGTGGTCCCAAAGGCACCAACTATTGCGAATATCTGCCAGCCAGCTTCCTGCTAGACAGCGATAGAGTTCGCCGCAAAGTTGACGGAGCCTTCCTGGCCAGCAATACCACCAGAAGGGATGCAGATCCTTATCTATTTGAAGACGGGTATAGCGAATGCCTTGCAGATTTACGCGATGACATGTGTTTTGATGCAGAAGGCAAGGACTACATCAAACCCGATTACCGCTTCGGCCAGGTTTATGATCCGGGTGCGGATGGAATCTACGACGCTGACGACGAAGTTCAATTCCGCGTCTACGGATGGGACGCAGATGCTGAGTCCCCGGCTGAATGGCTCTTCGATGCCGACGATTTGCTGGACATCAATCCCACAGGCGGGGCCAATATCCTTAAATTCAGGGTCGATCTGGACAAGTGCTTCATGAATAACGGCTCTGGCGATAACGGCGTGAAGGTTGAAGGGCACGCTGCCAATGATTGCGGCGTCGCCTTTGATTATGGTGGTACGGGTGGTAATACAAATGATACGCGTATGTATTTAAGTGTCCGATTTAAAAACATCCTGGATGACGACAACGATGGCGTTCCTAACATCATGGATGACTGCCCGAACACGCCCCCCCCCACCCAGGTGAATGCACGGGGTTGCCCCAATACTGCGCCGGTGGCGACCGATGATACTTTCATGGTTGTCGAGGAGGGTTTGCTCAACGGCAATGTCATCTCTGGCGATAACGGTAATGGAGTCGACGGCGATGCTGACGGCGATGTCATGACTATTAACAATTTTACCCAACCTGCCCACGGTATCATGACCATTTCGGCCGCCGGTGATTTCAGCTATGAGCCGAATGATAACTTCTGCGGCATGGACAGTTTCACTTACGCAGCAACGGATCCCTTTACCCCCATCCCTCCAGCCAAGGTGTCCAATACCGCCACTGTCTCCATATCCGTGAGTTGTGTGAACGATCCGCCCTTCATTACGGATATCAATCCGAACATGCAGGAAGTGGATATCGGTAGCGGAATCATGGCTGTGTTCATCACTGTCGAAGACGTTGACGACACGGCCACGTTGTTGACAGCACCCAATCTTTCGCCGGATTTGGCGCGGAATTTGACCCTTGCACTGGTCGGCTGCACGGTTAACGTGACTGAGAGTACTGATGAAAATGGTAGCACCTGTGTGTGGGTGTTCAGCGGCAGAGCGACTAACTATCTTCCGTCAAACGAGATTGGATTCATCGCTTCCGACAAGGATGGCCCGGGTAGTGTGAGTGGCCTGTTCTCACTGAAGATCCTTGCCGTGCCTCTTCCAATGTTATCCAATTGGGCGTTGTTGCTGCTGACGGTTTTGATGTTGTTGGGTGTTGGGTCTCGCTTGCGGCGTGGCGTGCAGCGCTGAATACCGGTCGATTAGCCAACAAGAGTTATGCAGCAACGAGACACGGGACCAAACCCCTGCCGAGAAGCAGGGTTCAATGACTCGGGCGAAGCAATTTAAGCGGGTGTTTGGGGTACCCCTCGGCACCCTCTCTTGATGTTGCGCATCAATTTGCCTTGTCGATAATGAGCCTTGCGGTGAAAGCGCAGGCGGTGTCAAGCTCGCGCATCGCCGCTAGTGCCACCTTGACCTGACGGGCTTCCCCGCAGACCACCTCGAAGCTACCCGATCACTAATACTTCCGGCCACGACCGTGCTCCGCTATTGTGATCAGGGTAATCCTGGCGGAATTGACAAATGGGGTCACGATTCGCCAAGTGCAGTTACACCAAGGTGCTTTCTATACCCATATCAGTGTTAGTTTTCTTAATTTTCTCAAGAGTTTGCGACCCATGTCTTGTTTACATTTACTACCGGGTTTGATTACATTCGTAACAAGGGAGCAACGAATAGGGACTTCGAGATGAAAAAAACAACCTTGGCTTTCATTAGTTGCGTAATGGCTGGCTGCCCGGGAGTGATGGTGCAAGACGTGCATTACAACGCTTTTGGTGAATTCGCAGCTGCAATGACCAAGTGCTGCGAACATTCGAATCACCTAAGTTCGCCATGCTGAGGTCACGATTTCGCTATTTACGCCCCCGGCAGAAACGGGCCCTTCGCCATTGGGCACTCGAATTCGTGGTGGTGGTCGTTGGCGTAATGCTTGCGCTGTTGGCGGCGGAATGGGCCGAGACACGTCGTGCCAAGGCTGAAGCCGAACAAGCGGTCGGCGCGATGGCCCGTGAATTGCAGACTATCAGCGGTGTTATGTATTTTGGCTTGCAAGGCTGGGAGTGCCAAAACGAGCAAATCAAAAGGCTGTATTTGGCGTTGATGAACACCGAAGCGCCCTGGGATCCTGAGGCTCTTGTGGTGCAGGAAGTCGACACAGATCGTTCGGAGAGGTCGTCACTTCCGGTCTACTTTGATGACGCGCCCTACATTCGCCATTTTTCAGCTCGCGAGAATGCCGAGGCGATGGGCGCTCTGCAAAAGCTGTCTCCTGAAAGAGCGCATTCGATCGCATTTCTATATTCCGTTGCCGACACCGCTTATGCCGCCAATTACAAACGCTATGAGACCAGTCGCGCCTTAACCGCGCTCAGCCTGAAAGGGCCGCCATCTTTAGCAGAACGTCGCAAACTACTAGGTACGCTGGGCGAGATCAATGAGCAGCATGAGTTGTTTATTCGCTACGCGAATGGGGTGCTCGGATTATGGGACCAGTTCACAGAGAAACCGGAAATATTACCTGCCGACTGGAAGGCAGTGAAACAACGAATCACGGAAAGAGAAGACAAATTGGGCGACTGCGCATTTGCGCCATCCTCTGATTACTGGAGCGGCCTTTTGGCAGACTGAGCCCGGGTGCGCTTACAGCGCAAGTCCGGCATCCATCAAACGCTTGCCGGTATCCGTCGTTTTGTTCGACTTGGCTGCACGGAGGTTATCCAAACATTGGTATTTTGGCCGGGCAGCTCTACATAACCGGCAGCTTCTGGCCAAACGCAGACATCGTAAAAGCGTCCGCTATTGGCCCAGGTTGTGTGATAACTCGATATTCATCTCCAGTTACCTCATCAGCCAGCATCAGTTGCTCTGTAACGGGATTGAATTGGAGTTTGTTTCGGCTAGGATGATCTGTCCGGGGGATTATTTCGGCGCTCAGAAGGAACTGAGACTGCCCATATTTGAGGTATTTAGTGAGTAAAAAGGGGCTTACTACGCCCCCATGGCCTCTATCAGAGGTTTCACACCAAAGATGTTCATCATTCGCTTCATGTTGTACGCCAACACGTGCAGACTCATCTCTGTACTCACCCGATCCAACGTTTTGGTCAGGAAGTGCGTCGATCCCATCCACGCTTTCAGTGTACCGAACGGGTGTTCCACGGTGGCACGACGGATGCGCATCATATCCGGGTTGCGATCCAGACGCGCTTGCGCTGCCTCAAGCACTTCTTC
>DATCZY010000410.1:0-3011 GCA_036525655.1 Lysobacterales bacterium
AAACTTGATCCTCTGCACGCAGGATATAAAGCTACACTCGCCGGCATACTCTATTACGCTGGAAACGACCACGCTGCTATACAAAAAGCCCGCGAGGCGCTCCAATTGGATCCGGAACATTTTCTCGCTGTAAATTTTCTGGTCCTGGCGTATACGGATACGAACGATACTGCAGCACTGGCGTCCTTGCTCGACAGCATTTCGCCTGCCATGCAGGAACTGGCAGAGATCAAATCGAATGTCGCAAGAGGTTATGCCGTAATGGGTGATCAGGCCAAAGCACGAAAGATCTATGATGATCTCGTCGCGTCATCCGATAGCTTGACACCGATGGCTTTGCTAAACACTGCCGGACTGGCGATAACGCTGGGCGAAATAAATGAGGGTGTTGCGCTGCTGGAACGCCTTGAAAAAAGCGGTTCCTGGATACAATTCTGGAGCAAGCTTATGCACTTAAAATATAGCGCCATCCGCGACGATCCCCGATATCAGTCCCTGTTGAAACGTATGGGTCTGGATGACGCATCAGTGGAAGCACTCAACAAAGAGATGTCGTTTTAGTAGACTTCTTCGCCGAATGAAATGTCTCAAAGTGGCACCTTTCCGCCGCACCGGAAGGGTTCCTGGTGGGACCTAAATGGCGGCTTTCGGGATGCGGATTCAAACGGTCGACGCACCTCTTCAATATCCAGGAGTCGTAGAGCTGGTCGATTGGAAGTAGCTGCGCTTTTTTCTGATCTCACCACCTGGTGGCTCTTACCATTACTCCTGTGAATACACCCGCACGCCGTCGAACCAGGTTTCCAGTACCCGGGTTTCGGAGATGTCGTTGACTTCGCCGTTGCTGGCAAGTGCTACCGGGTCACGGTCCAGGATAATGAAATCCGCCTTCTTGCCCGTTTCCAGTGAGCCAGTCAGATCGTCCTGCTGCAGCATTTTTGCGCCGTTGATTGTGTAGGCGTCAAGCGCATCCAGGATGCTGACGCCCTGACGTGCATTCAATGGGCCTTCACCGGCATCGCGCGTTACAGCCATTTCAATGTTCAGGAAGGGCATGGGGTCATCGGATACCACCGGGGCATCCGAGCCCGCCGTCAGTACGCCGCCTGCATCCAGGATGGCGCCGGCGGGGTAGGCCTGGCGCATGTAATAGTTGGCGGGATCGTACATATCCTGCAGCGAGTCGATCCTGTCGATAAAGGGAATGACTGTGAGGTCGTAGGCATAATCCCGTGTTGCCCAGTTGTAGGTGAAGGCCACGGGAATCCTCAGGGCGGCGATGCGGGGAATATCATCCGGGTTGACCAGTTGGGCATGGGCGATACTGTGGCGGTTGGTGGTCGGCGTACCTATGGTGACCGATGCGATGGCGTCGGTCGCGACCCGCACTGCCCGGTCGCCTATGGCGTGAAAATGGACGCTGAAGTCATTGGCATCGGCTGCTCTCAGGAAACGACCTGTGGTCTCGACCGGTTCAAACAGCACACCGTTGGTGCGCAGGCACTGGGACGGGTGGAAACCATTGGCGGCTATGAAGGCCTCGACCGCCATCGGGTTTGCCTCGACGCCTTTGCAGGCTGCGCTATCGGGGTCCACGTAAGACGCCAGACTGATCTCGGAAGTTGCCGCATCAAGCGCAAACGTCGGCTGGTAGAAATCCTCCAGCTGTGCGCCGTTGGGCAGGGTGGGCGGAGTCGCCAGGGGATTGCCTTCAAGCACGCCATCGACGAAGTATTTCAGCTGGTCCGCCTTGATATTCTCAACGGCATCGTACTTCTCGCGCGTGGCCCGGGCCTTTGCCAGGATGGCGCTCATGTCGAGTGCCCCGTCACTTCCGCGGAAATCGGCTGGTTCGTAATACTGGGCCAGGGTGATGCGCAGGGATGGCCCGCCCTGACTGGCCAGGCTGTCATAGGCCGGCGCAAGTTCCTGGTAAAAGGCTGCCTCGAGCAGTGACGTTACGCCGCGGCTGTTGAACCAGGCGGGCATCTGGCCTATCTCGGGAATCAGTGCCGCCAGGTTCATCAACTCGGACCGGCTGACGCCGAGTCGCAGGTAGACCTTTTCATGTACTTCGCCGTTGGGCTCGCCGGCGGCATCCACTCCGACAAACGGTGCCAGGTCACTCAACTGCAGGGCGAGGGTAGCTGCGCTCAGACCTAGCTGTTCACCCGCCACCGTGCTGGCCCGGGCCAGTCCGGCGGAGTTGGTGGCAAAGTGGTGGGAGTCGCTGTTTTCCAGCAGAATCGGGTGTGCGCCGGAGGCCCGATCAAGTGCTGCGCGCAATGTGCTCAGGCCTTCCGCGGGTTTGTTGCCGTCCGAGAAATTCCAGTTCTTTACCACCAGCCAGTCGCCCGGGGACAGCTGCAGACGCTCCAGGCAGGCGGACACGAAATCGGCCAGCTCGCCCAGATTCAGCGCTTCATTGGCCAGGTCGCACCTGTCGACCCTAACCGTTTCTACGGGGTGAACATGGGTGTCATGAAGGCCCGGCAGAACTCGCTTACCCTGCAGGTCGGTGACAGCCGTATGACTTCCAATCCAGCCCGAAGCGGCCTCGTCGTCACCCACGAAAACGATCCGGTCGCCGCGCAGCGCTATTGCCGTCACTGTGCGCTGCCCGGGGTCGGCGGTATAGATCGCGCCATTGATAAAAACCCGTTCTGCCGGAGGCATCGCTGCGGCAGTCCCGGCATGGTGCTGGCAGCCCCAGAGCGCGCCCGCCAGGGACGCGACGAGGGCCAGCCTTAGCAGTGGTGTTTGACGACCGGCACCCATTTTACAATCCCCCGGGTTTCCCTGAGCAGGCTTTTTGCGCTGCCGCCGGGCTTGCTACTGCGTGTGGGGATATACGAGTTTGCCATCTAACCACGTTTCCAGCACGCTGGTGTCGGACACCTTGTCGATTTCGCCACTGTTGGCCAGGGCGATAATGTCCTGGTCCAGGATGATGAAGTCGGCTTTCTTGTCGGCTTCCAGTGAACCGGTGATCTCTTCCTGCTGCATCAGGC
>DATCZY010000411.1:0-5749 GCA_036525655.1 Lysobacterales bacterium
TTTGTTAGCCGTTTCATCGATATTGCATTTTGGTCAACATACTGTATATATATACAGTATGTTGACCAAAATGCAATATCGATGAAACGGCTAACAAAACCTTGATCAATATTGAACAGGTGCCGGAAAGTGTTTGCCTGGTGACATTCACGCGTAACAACGGAAAAACCGGTTGCCTGCGCTACAACGTAGAGCAGGACCAAATGGAGATTGTGGGAGATATTCATAACAATAGTGATGTGAAGGTTTTTCAGACTTTCACCGAATAGATCAAAAAGCGAGGACGGGTGCTTCGCTCCGGTTCTTGCATGAACCAGGTGTTCGCGAAGCTTTCAGGACACGTTCACCGTTAATTTGCCAGGCCCGAAGATCGTCACCCCGGGTCATAGATGAAGTATAATAGCTACGCTGCTCTACGAAATCCGGAATAGATGAATCGACCTGACAAGGCGGTTACCGATCCGGGAAAAGGGGGTAGTAAATAGAGTTTCGTTTTTTTGTAACAAAAAGGACTTGATCCCGGGAGGACAGGTACCATCATGATTAACTACGCTATCGTTGGCGGCGGCAGGCTCGCACGCCACTTCTCTGAATATTTCCGTCTGTTGAAAGTCCCCCACACCCGTTGGACCCGTGACCATCGGTCGCCATTCAACACGTTTACACTGTTTGATCCTGAACAACGTTTGAGAACGACGGTTGGCAATGCGGATCGTGTATTGTTGCTGATCCCCGACAAAAACATCACTGCCGTGCTCAAGCAATATCCGTTTCTGCACGAAAAAAAGTTAATCCACTGTAGCGGATCACTGAGCATTCCCGGTGTTGCCGGTGCGCACCCGCTGATGACATTCACGGATCGACTTTATCCCCTCGATAGCTATCGGCGGGTGCCGTTCGTGCTCGAGACTGGTAACCGTTTTACTGAACTGCTTCCCGGTCTGCCCAATCCCCATTTCGTGATCGATGTCGCAGACAAAAGTCGTTATCACGCAATGTGTGTAATGGCGGGTAATTTTTCACAGTTAATGTGGAAATCTATCTCTGAACGGTTCGAACAGCAGCTTGGATTGCCTCCGGCAATACTACATCCCTACCTTGAACAGGTGGCGGAAAATTTCATGCAGGCCCCGCACTCGGCCCTGACCGGACCACTGACACGCGATGACCGGCAAACCATAGAGCGGAACCTCGCCTCCCTCGCGGATGATCCACTGCAGGACCTCTACGCCGCTTTTATCCGATTCTATCAAAAGGATAACGAGCAGGAACTGAGCCGGAACCGGATTCAAATGGAGCAGGCGCTATGAACGTACTCGACTTCCAGGCGTGCAAGCAACGCCATGAAAAAATTGTCATGCTGACCTGTTATGACTATACCTCGGCCTGCATCGTGCAGGACTCGGACATCGATGTCATCCTCGTCGGTGACAGTGCAGCGATGGTCATGCATGGTTACGGCACGACAATCCCCGCCGATATAGAGATGATGTGCCGGCATATTGAAAGCGTTTCCCGCGGCACGAAAAACAAGTTTATCGTCGGCGATATGCCTTTCCTGTCATTCAGACAGTCCCGCACGGACAACATGCGAGCAGTTGCCAGCGTCATGAAGGCCGGGGCCCACGCGGTCAAATTGGAAGGCATCGAAGGCAACGCCGAAACCATTGCACATATCGTGAAATCGGGTGTGCCGGTGATGGGACACCTGGGCCTGACACCACAGTCCGTTAATCAGTTGGGCGGTTTTCGCGTGCAGGGCCGCGGTGACAGGGCGGCGGAGCGGCTCAAAAAAGAGGCGCTGGCCTGTCAGGAAGCCGGATGTTTTGCGCTCGTGCTTGAATGCGTACCCGATGAACTGGCAGCTGAAATCACACGATCGCTGCAAATCCCGACGATCGGGATTGGCGCGGGTGCCGGTACCGACGGGCAGGTGCTGGTCATGCAGGACCTGCTGGGTTTATCGAGTGATTTCAAACCGAAGTTTGTACGCAGGTATCTCGACGGTAAGCGCCTGTGGCGCGATGCCTTTAATGCCTATGCCAGTGATGTAAAAAGCGGTCAGTTTCCCGCTGCTGACGAGAGCTACGGCCAATGAAGATATTCGAGTCTATGGCGCAATGGCATGCCTGTCGTGATGCCCTCAGGGAAAGTCCGTTGGGATTTGTACCGACCATGGGTGCGTTGCACCGGGGACACCTGTCATTGGTCGAAGCGAGCAGGCAAAACAATGCCCTGACCATAGTGAGCGTGTTTATCAACCCGACACAGTTTGATGACAAAACGGACTTTGAGAAGTACCCCGCCGATTCCCGCTCCGACCTGCAACAGCTCGAAGACGCCGGTGTCGATATCGTACTGCTGCCGGATGCGGCACAGGTTTACCGGGATGATTATCGCTTCAAGGTCACCGAAGATGATTTCAGCCGGCGTCTGTGCGGCGCCCACCGTCCGGGTCATTTCGACGGTGTTTTGACGGTCGTCATGCGCCTGTTGAACCTGGTGCGTCCGGACAATGCTTACTTCGGTGAAAAAGACTACCAGCAGCTGCAACTGATCCGCGATATGGTCAAAGCCTTTTTCATGCCGGTCAATATCGTTGCCTGTGCCACGGTTCGCGAAGCTGATGGCCTGGCCATGAGTTCGCGCAACCAGCACCTCGATGCCAGGCTCAGGGCACAGGCGCCGGCATTATACGCAGTGTTGAAACACAGCCGTTCGGCGGATGAGGCGCGGCAAGCGCTTGCCTCACAGGGGTTCGAAGTCGATTACGTAGAGGACATTGGGAACCGGCGCCTGGCGGCGGCAAGACTGGGAAACACGAGACTGATCGACAATGTTGAAATCTGAAGAAAGCACAAAACATCCTCATCATGACGTCGTCAGCGCCTCCAACATATTGCTGCTGATGTCCGGTTCGATTGCCTGCGCCAAGGCGTCGTCGCTGATTTCGGAGTGGACAAAGCAGGGTCACAAAGTGCGCGTGGCCTGTACCCGTAGTGTTGCGGAGTTTATCGGTTCCGCCACTTTGCAGGGCCTCGGTGCCGAACTGGTTCTCGACGATGTTTTTGCGCCGGGCCATGCCATGGCGCACATATCGCTCGGCAAATGGGCGGATGTCATCGTAGTGGCGCCCGCAACTTCAAACCTGATCAATAAATTATCCTCGGGTATCGCCGATGACGCCGTGACCACGCTATGGCAGGCTGCCTACGGACAGGGGAAACCGATGGTCATCGTACCCGCCATGAATACCCGGATGTGGCGTTACCCCGCAACGCAGGAAAGTGTCAATCGTTTGCGGCAATGGGGAATCCACGTTTTACCGGTTGGCAGTGGTGAGCTCGCCTGCGGCGAGCAAGGGGAGGGCCGCATGCTCGAACCTGCCGAAACCATGCAAACGATCGATTGGTTATTGGCCGCGGAGCACAAGACATCCGGTAAACGTATCCTGATTACGGCCGGTGGTACACGGGAATCCATTGATACGGTGCGGTATATCGGCAATTTGAGCAGTGGCCGGACCGCCTCCCGTCTGGCCGACGAAATGACCGGTGCGGGTCACCAGGTGACCTGGCTGGGGGCGCAGGACGCGGTACCACCACAACTGCCATGTGCAATGCCGCGATTTTATAGTTTTGCCGACCTGGCCTCGCAACTGCAAACACTGTTGGCTGAAAATGAATTTGATGCCGTCATTCACGCCGCTGCCGTCAGCGATTTCAGCGTATCCGAGGTGCTGACCCCGGAAGGCGATGTGTTGGATAGCCGGGTGGGCAAGCTCTCATCCGGATCGGACCTGTTGCTGAGACTCAAACCGAATCCAAAGCTGCTGGACCGGATCAGGACCTGGTCAAAAAATCCGGCGGTAAGTGTGATCGGTTTCAAATTAACCGACACCGAAGACTTGCAACAGAGAAATGCAGCAGTTAAAAAGCAATTTGAGGATTCAAGCGTCGACGCCGTGGTGCATAATGACCTGACAGAAATCAACGGTCTGGCCCACCCGTTCTGGTTGCATACACCGATGCAGGCACCGGTTGCGTGCAAGAATGCCCAGGCGCTGGCCAAAACAATCAATAATCTGATGGAGGGGGTGGCATGAAATTGTGTTTGGATGTGGGTAATAGCCATATTTATGGCGGTGTGTATGAATCGGGCCGCGTTTTACTGACTTTCCGCAAGGCTTCAAAACCCGGTTCTTCTTCGGATGAATACGGACTGTTTTTTCGTACCGTGTTGCGCGAGAACGGAATTGACCCTAACCAGGTGAGTGAAATTGCATTGTGCAGCGTGGTGCCCGAGGCGGTTTACGCCATTTCCGCAGCCTGTCAAAAGTACTTTGATATCCGGCCTTTCATCCTGCAGGCCGGGGTCAAGACCGGTTTGAAAATTCAATACAGAAACCCGCTGGAAGTTGGCTCGGATCGTATCGCCAATGCCATCGCCGGGGTTGAGATGTTTCCCGGCAAGAACCTGATCATCGTGGATCTCGGCACGGCAACCACCCTGTGTGCCATTGGCAAGGATCGTTCCTACAAGGGCGGGGTTATTCTACCCGGCCTGAAAATGTCGATGCAGGCACTCGAGAGCGGCACCTCGAAACTAGGTTCGGTCGAAATTATCCGCAAGGATACCTGCCTGGGCCGCACGACCGCGTCGAGCATTCAATCGGGGTTGTACTTCGGTAAGCTCGGTGCATTAAGGGAGATCATGCACAGGATCCAGCTGGAAGAGTTCGAGGGCGATCGTCCGTATGTCATCGCAACTGGCGGGTTTGCTACGCTTTTTGGCGGCACCGGGCTGTTCGACCAGATCGTGCAGGACCTGGTGTTACGTGGTCTGCTGGGGGTTCTGGAGTTGAACGCGCCGAAGATCTCTATCTGAAGACGGGTATTTTATAACTTACGCCTGGCCCGCCCCCTTAGTGCTTGAGATGTCTTCATCAAGGCGTTTCGTGACCGCACCGGTCAGCACCAGGCGCATGGCCTGTTCAAAGGGCATATCCAACGGCGTCAGGCAGTTGCGTGGCAGGAACAGGGTATAACCGCCAATCTGGTAGCTCATTGGCATGTAAACGGCGACAGGATCTTCGGCGTCAGGTGTAAACGGCAGGTCGTTAAATTGTTCACGCGTTACAAAGCCAATCAACTGGAATGACTGCCCCGGCAGTTGCACCAGCACGACTTTGCCCATCTCATTGCCTTTTTCCGGGTTCAGGTAACCGATAAAATCCTTGATGGCGGTGTAGATGGTCTTGACCAGTGGCAGACGGTTGAAGATGGTTTCGCCCAGGTTAAATACCTTTTGCAAAATGAGGACATGTGAAAGCAGGCCGATCAGGGTAATCATGATGAGGCCGGATATCAGCCCCATACCCGGCACATACCAACCTTCGGGCAGGGTGAATTTTATGATCGCGCCCATTAACTTTTCCGCACCGGCAGCCATCCACCACAATATGGCGAGGGTCAGCACGACCGGTATGACAACCGCGAGCCCTTTCAGAAATAATTTACCCAAAGCATTCATGTCGTTTCTTTATACCCTGTTTATCGATTTGACCATTATGCGAATAAACCGTGTAAATACCAACTGTGTTCGGCTTCATGTCTGCTAAAAGACGCTTTCGGATTTCTGCACAATGCAGTTGGCCCTGCGAAGCGAGCGGGACCCGCTTTTTGTAAAGGACATTTCTCCATGATTTTCGGGTTCGGACTGTGACGGACAACTGGCAATGTTGTTAACC